>JAILBY010000002.1 GCA_024680655.1 Clostridiales bacterium
TTGGCGCGGTTGGGAAGGTTTTCCGCCCCGCTCCTGTTTATTCCGCCCAACTCCTTGTAGGAATCCATTATATTGTCGATCAGCTTTTCAAATTCCATATAAAAGAATTGTAGCGCATTTTTTAGCCTTTGTCATCCTGAAAGCAAAGCGAAAAGCGCGGGCTAATTTTGTCTCAAGAAGCCGCTTGAATTGATGTAATAAGTGGTGGTACCGCTATAAGGCCTTACACTGAATTTACTGTATTCCGTACTAATGCTTACATTCGTGTCGCCTTCAATAGTTTTTAGAACAGGATTTTCTGTGTTAGCGCTATCTGCAAGGCTTGTTGCCACCGTACTATAATACATAAGATAAAGTTGAGAGGTTTCAGCAAGAGACTTAATAAGTGTAATGGGAACATAAGATTCAAAATAAATGTCATTATTCTTCGCTTCGCTTGATGTCATAGAAATGTTTCCGCCAAAACGCAAAGACATTGTGCCCGAGGCTGCCTCCGATGCATCAACATAAATCGCGCCGCCGTTTTGACCTTCAGCGCTTGCGCTCATAACCGTATTGCCTTCAAAAGTTGCGTCTTTTATTATTGGAGTAAAATCGCTTTTTCTGCCATAACAATAAATTCCGCCGCCCTTACCGGATTTATTGTTCTTAAAAGTTCCGCCTGTTATTTCAAGCTTAGCGCCTGTAATATCGTGTTGAAAATCAACAGCGCCACCGCGCTCAGTTGCTTGATTTGACTCGAATGTTCCGCCCGTAATATACAAACTTCCGCCTGAATAAATGGCTCCGCCATGGCCAGTAGACGTAACCACATTTGATTGGATTGTTCCGCCCTTTATATGCAATTCTCCATTTGAAGAAAAGCCTCCGCCATTAGCATTGTTTCTAGTCGCTGTGTTGCTCAAGACGCTTCCGTCTTTCATTTCAAAATAAGCGCCCTCCTCATTGTAAACGCCGCCGCCTTTATCGGAAGCCGCATTGTATTTTAAGGTTCCGCTTGCAAGATAAGCCGAGCAGCCTTTGCAATTGTAAATGGCGCCGCCTTTAATCGTGCCGTTTGCGTAAATGCCTCCGGTCCAAGGCTCTTCGATGGGATTTTCGCTTGCGTCAAGGCCCTTGTAGCCAAGATAAAGCTTTGCCACAATATCTGAAGATGTTTCATCAATATTCTCTCCGTTAAAGATGCCGCCTCCAGAAACCGCGTAATTGCCGTTTGTTCCATCTGTAAGATATGTAACAGATGAATCGCCTACAGCAAAATCCGTGGCGTCCTTGTTTCCGATTACGGCAGAGCCATAGACAAAAAGAGTTCCCTGGTTTTTTACGCCGCCGCCGCGAGAATTGGTGCTGCCGCCATTGTTTTGAATTATCAAAACTCCGTCCGCCAATTTTACGGTCGCGCCAGATTCTATCAAAAGGCCGGCTCCGCTTGCGTTTCCTCCGCCTGTGATTTTTAGATTTTGTATTGTAACCGGAACGCTTGTTCCTATGTAAAGCACGCTTCCATTTGTGACGGCATTTTGATATGCGTATATTCCTCGGTTTATCGAATCCTGCGGAACGCCGTCTTCCAATTCGTTCTTTCCGCAAATAAGGATGGACTTTGCGTAGGCCGCGGTCAAGTTGGACGTAAGTTCCGCTCGTCCGTAGTTCGCATAGCCAGTAGGGGGATCATCAGGAGGATTGCCGGTGATTTCTCCATCCACCAAAATTTTATAGTTGGCGGAAGCATCGTTCAGCGCTATGATTTTTTGTTCAGCGTCGTAAAGGGTCTTAAAGGGTTGGTCCTCTGAGCCTTGGTTGTAATCCGTCGCGTCGTAATTTTGGCCGCTTGCGCTTACGTATATTTCCACATACACAGTTTGCGGCTCTGGTTCAGGTTCAGGTTCAGGTTCCGCTTCTTGTTCTGATTCATCGTCTTGTCCTGAATCGCCTTGGCTTGCTCTTTTCATCGTCAGGGACAATTTGTTTTGACCTGCGGCAACAGTTATGCTTTGGCTTTTCCCTGTGTATAAAAGTGTCTTTTGTCCGTTAGCCATTTGGTAGGCAGTCGCTTCAACCCAAACCACGGAATCCACAGGAACGGCGTCAAAATTTACCGTTTGCTCTTTCTCAACCTTTACGATTTTTGTAGCGGAATAATCGCCCTTTAAGTCTAGGGTCAAGAAAGAACCGTCTTCGCTTTGCTGGTCATCAACGCTTTCCTCTTGGTCAAAAGAAAAAGCGCCGGCGTTCTGTTGACAAAGCAAGGCCGCCGCTTCCCTAATCTTTTCATTCATCTTTGCGTCAATTGAAAAAGAAACGGCCCCGACAGCTCCGGCGCCTTCCGTTCCATTTGAACAAGCCCCAGCGAAAAACAAAATCGCCAAGCCCGCCACAATCGCGCCCAAG
>JAILBY010000068.1 GCA_024680655.1 Clostridiales bacterium
TATTGAGGATATTCAAGCAAAGATGAATAGTGACTTTCAAGCGTAAATGCTTCATCGTTTGCAAGCACGCCAGGCAACATTCTTGCGATAGAATCAGCAAGAACAAGTGCAGGCAATTCACCGCCCGTAAGCACATAATCGCCTATTGATATTTCCTCGTCAACAATTTCCTCTATAACTCTTTCGTCAATGCCCTCATAGTGACCGCATAACAAGGCTATGTTCGGCAGCTTTGCAAGCTCCTTAACTCTTTGCTGTGTTAAGGTTTTGCCCTGAGGTGACATATAAATCAAGTGCGGTCTTTCACCTATTTCCTCGCAAAGAGCAGTAAAGCAGTCAAAAATAGGCTCTGTCTGCATTATCATACCCATTCCACCGCCGTATGGTGCATCATCAACCCGTCTGTGCTTATCCTTTGAATAATCTCTTATATTACGGCAATTCATTTCAACAAAGCCATTTTCTCTCGCTCTGCCTATTATACTTTCAGAAAGGACAGTTTCACACATTTCAGGGAAAAGAGTAAGTATATCAATCCTCATCGTCAAAAATTCCTTTCAACGCAGTTATTTTAATATTTCCGTCTTCAACATCAACGCTTTGTATAACAAGCGGTATTGCTGGTATAAGATATTCTTTTCCGTTTTCGTTTCTGATGTGCCACACATCATTTGCACCCGTTTGGCTTACCTCAGAAATTTTGCCATAGCAAACATCAGTTGCAGTATCAAAGACCTCACAGCCGATTAAATCCTGAATAAAATAATCGCCCTTTTCAAGCTTTGCATCTTCTCTTTTCATAAAAAGCACTTTATTACGCAAAGCCTGAGCCTGCTCAACCGTTTCAATGCCCTTTGCTTTCACAAGGACAATATTGCCATGCGGTCGGCAAACAACATCAATAGATTTTTCGCCCTTATCATCATAATAAAGCTTTTTAAATCGTTTCAAAAAAGCAGGGCTGTCTGCCCAAGGTTCAAGACGCATTTCACCCTTAACGCCGTGAGTACCTACTATTTTTCCTATTTCAAGATATTCTTTAAGCATAAAACCACCCTAAAAAAATAGTATAGGACTAACAAAAAGCCCTATACTAAATCCTTTGATAAAATCAGTCAATTTCAACTGCAATCTTTGTATTTGTGCGGCTTGCTGCTGCTCTCATAACAACTCTGATTGCCTTTGCAATTCTGCCCTGCTTGCCGATTACACGGCCCATATCCTCCTGAGCAACATGAAGGTGGTAAACTACAACGCCTTCTTCGTTTGGCTCATCAACATCAACCTTAACGGCTGATGGGTCGTCAACAAGTCCCTGAGCTACTAAAATAAGTAATTCTTTCAAAGCGGTAACCTCCAAAATTATTTAATGATACCGTTTTTCTTGAATAAAGCCTTAACAGTATCTGTTGGCTGTGCACCATTTGACATCCACTTTGATGCTTTTTCTGCATCGATTTTAACAACTGGTGGCTCCTGCATAGGATTGTAGTAACCGATTTCCTCGATAAATCTACCATCACGAGGATATCTTGAATCTGCTACAACTACACGATAGAAAGGAGCTCTCTTTGCACCCATGCGACGAAGTCTGATTTTTACTGCCATTTTAAATTACCTCCATAAAAATATATGTTTAATTAAAATTTTATATATCCCAAACACGCATTATCCGTGTTTAAAATCTGTTAAAAGCCCATTCCAGGTGGCATACCCAAGCCTCTGCCAAGCTGCATAAGTTTACGCTTACCACCCTTGCCGTTTAATTCTTTCATCATTTTCTGCATCTGCTTTTGCTGGCTTATAAGACGGTTTACATCTTCAACCTGCATACCACAGCCTGCTGCAATACGGCGTTTACGGGAAGGATTTATAATTTCAGGCTTTTCTCTTTCTTGTTTGGTCATAGAATAGATAATAGCCTTTGTTTTTTCAAACTGTTTTTCATCAATATCCATACTCTGTGCTTTTTTTCCTATACCAGGAATCATAGCGAGCATATCCTTGATAGAGCCCATTTTACTAACCTGCTCTATCTGGTCAAGAAGGTCATTCATATTAAATGAATTTTTGCGAAGCTTTTCTTCAAGCTCAGCCGCCTTCTTTTCATCTATTGTCTGCTCTGCTTTTTCAATAAGCGAAAGCACATCGCCCATACCAAGAATTCTTGATGCCATTCTGTCAGGGTGGAAAACATCAAGGTCACCAAGCTTTTCGCCCGTACCTACAAACTTAATAGGCTTGCCCGTAACCGCCTTTGCTGAAAGAGCAGCACCGCCTCTTGTATCACCGTCAAGCTTTGTAAGTATAAGACCGTCAATGCCGAGTGCCTCATCAAAAGAAGAAGCAACATTGACTGCATCCTGACCTGTCATAGAATCGACTACCAAAAGTATTTCGTGAGGTTTAACCTCAGATTTTATTCTTTTAAGCTCGCCCATAAGCTCTTCGTCAATATGAAGACGACCTGCTGTATCGAGAAAGACATAATCATAGCCTTTATCCTTTGCAAGCTTAATTGCCTCTTTTGCAATCTGAACAGGGTCAGCCGTTCCCATTTCAAAAACAGGAACACCTGCCTTTTCACCGATAACCTGCAACTGCTTTATAGCCGCTGGACGATATATATCACAAGCAACAAGTAATGGTCTGTTGCCCTGATTTTTGAGCATTAACGCAAGCTTTGCACTATGCGTTGTTTTACCTGAGCCCTGCAAACCGCACATCATAACAATAGTTGGCGGATGTGCTGCGATAGCAAGTCTTGAACGAGTACCACCCATAAGCTGAGTGAGTTCTTCGTTGACTATCTTAATAACCATCTGAGCAGGTGTAAGGCTTTCCATAACAGCCGTACCGACTGCTCTTTCTGTAACCTTTGCGGTAAAATCTTTTGCAACCTTATAGCTTACATCAGCTTCAAGCAAAGCAAGGCGAACTTCTCGCATAGCGTCTTTAACATCGTTCTCAGTAAGCTTTCCCTTTGAGCGAAGTTTTCTGAACGCTGCTTCTAATTTTTCTGAAAGACCTTCAAAAGCCATAGCGAACTCCTTTTTAATTACTGTGCTTGTAATTCATTAGCAATGCTTGTAATTTTAGCTGTATTTCTGCTTATTTCATCAGAAGAAATAGTATGTAAATTATAATCGTTAATAATACCAACGCAGTTTATAATTTCGTCAAGTCCCTCTTTCATTTTTTCAAATCTCTGGACAAGACCTAATCTTTCTTCCATATCATAAAGCTGATTTTCCGCACGCTTTATTGAATCTCTTACTCCCTGACGGGTAATGCCCTCGTTTTCAGCAATTTCAGAAAGGGATAAATCTTCATTATAGTAATATTCAAGACAATCCTGCTGTTTTTCTGTAAGCATTTCACCATAAAAATCAAGCAATAAGGATATTTCTTCATTTCTTGCCATTATGTTACTCCCTCTTACAAATCGTTGCCATATACTGTGTTTGACTGTAAAGATATTTCCTTTACAGGCTATGATTATACTAAAAAACAGCCCCTGTGTCAAGCATAATTTTTTGACAAAAGGGCTGTTTTTTCCACAAGAAATTGTTGAATGTTAAAAACTTCGTTTTTTAGTTCAATAATTTGTGCTTTAAGAAAATTTTAACCACCATATATAAGAAAAAACAGCGTAAATAAAATTATAAAATGTGGAAAAAATTTTTAAAAATTATTTTAAGGTTACAACTGTAACACCGTTCTCACCCTCGCCGAAAACACCGTTACGGAAAGATTTTACTTGCAGGTGCTTTTTAAGATAAGCTTGTACGCCCGCTCTCAAAGCACCAGTGCCTTTACCGTGAATAACAGTAACCTCGTTTACCCCTGCAAGAGTTGCCGAGTCAAGAAAACGGTCTATCTCCACTATCGCTTCTTCAACATTCATTCCTCTTAAATCCAGTGAGGTTTCAACCTTCATTTCAGAACGGCTCTGAACATTCTTTACATTTCTCGTCTTAGGCTGTTCCTTTTTCTTCTTCTCACCTATAAGCCTTATGTTAGACAGAGCAACTCTCGTTTTCATAAGACCAGCCTGAACAAGAACATTATCATTTTTATCAGGCAATTCAACAACCTCTGCCTTTGTACCCATATCGGCTATTATTATTTCATCTCCCACCCTCAATGGTCTTTCAAGGACATAGTTTTCATCAATATAGCGTTCAAAGACGGGATTTGCCGCATCATCAATACTGTCAAGCCCTTTTTTCAGCGTTTGCTTTGCTCGTCTTGCCAGCTCGGCAGCGTCCTTTGTTTTTGCCTGTTCTTTCTTTAACTTGTTTATTTCCTCCATAAGAGAAAATGCCTCTCGCCTTGCTTTTTCAACAATATGTGAAGCCTCGTTTCTTGCTTTTTCAAGCTCTTTTTCCCTTAATTCGTCAATACTATCTCTGTTCTGCTTTGCTTTAAGCTTATGCTCCTGAGCCTGTTTATTAAGAAGCCTATTTCTATCAATTTCCTTTTCAAGTTCCTGACGGCTCTTTTCAAGGCTTTCAACAACCTCCTCAAAGCGTGTATTTTCGCTTGATACTAATTCCTTTGCCCTTTCAATTATAGCATTATCCATACCTAACCTTGAAGAAATAGCAAAAGCGTTTGAACGCCCAGGCACACCGATAAGAAGTCTGTAAGTAGGGCGTAAGGTTTTTACATCAAATTCGCAAGAGCCGTTCTCAACTCTCAAAGTCTGCAAGGCATAGGCTTTCAATTCAGCATAATGCGTTGTTGCGGCAATCTTTGCACCCTGAAAATGCAGTTTTTCAAGTATAGCCATAGCCAGAGCAGCACCCTCGACTGGATCTGTGCCCGCTCCGAGTTCATCTATAAGTATAAGGCTTTTATCGTTTGCAACCGAAAGAATATCTATTATATTAGTCATATGTGCAGAAAAGGTTGAAAGTGACTGCTCAATGCTCTGCTCGTCACCTATATCTGCAAGAACATAGTCAAAAACAGAAATTTCGCTCATATCGGCAACGGGTATCATAAGTCCGCACATAGTCATAAGAGTAAGCAAGCCTATTGTTTTTATTGATACAGTCTTACCGCCCGTATTAGGTCCCGTTATAACAAGAGTATCAAAATCCTTGCCAAGAGTTATATCCGTTGCAACAACCTTTTTTTCATCAATAAGCGGGTGCCTTGCCTTTTTTAGATTTATTATGCCCTCATCATTAACCGTCGGCACTGACGCTTTCATTTTATAGGCAAGCTGTGCCTTTGCAAAAATAAGGTTAAGCATAACAGCGTTTTCATAGCTCGACTTTATTCCGCCTGCAAATTCACCCGTCTGTGCTGAAAGTTCAGCAAGAATACGCTCTATTTCATCACGCTCCTTGCTCTGCAACACTTTAATCTGATTGTTAGCCTCAACAACTGCAATAGGCTCGATAAAAACAGTCGCACCGCTTGAAGATGTATCGTGCACAAGTCCCTGCACCTCTGCTCTATGTTCGTTACGGACAGGCACAACAAATCTGCCGTTTCGCATTGTAACAATAGGCTCCTGCAACGCTTTCTGATAGTGCTGAGAACGAGTCATTTTATCAAGCTGTTCTCTTACATTTGCTGAAACAGAACGCATTTTTCTTCTTATATCAGCAAGCTCAGGCGAAGCATTATCCGCCATTTCATCTTCTGAAATGATTGCTGAATTTATTTTTTCTTCAAGAAATTTGTTAGGCATAAGTGCATTGAAATAGCCGTCAATTTCCGTTTTTACTCCCTCGCACCTTTCACGCCATTGAGAAAGAGAACGGATAACACGCAGAGTTTCAGCTACCTTTAAAAGCTCGCTCATATTAAGGCAACCGCCCGACTGTGCTCGGGTTACAGCATTATTCACATTACTCAGAGAGCCAAAGTTAGGTGCACCGAAACGAGCCATCAGCATATGTGCGTCTTTTGTCTGGCAGAGCAAACGCTCAACCCTTTCAAGCCTTGTTTCAGGCACAATATTAACAGCCATCTCCCTTGCATCATCACAAGTGGTATAGCCTGAAAGCATTTCAAGAATTTTATTAAGTTCAAGTGAATTATAATGTTTATTATTTTTCTCGCTCATAGAAATCTCCGTTATATTTTAAAAAGTGAATTATAAAAATCAAGTGTCTTATATTTATGCTGAGTCTGTATCAACAGATAGTTTTCGCAGACATAAGAAAGCTCTTTCATATTTTCTTCATTAAGTGTAAAGGCAAAAAGCTTGTCAAGCTCAGAAAAAACTATATGCCTCATAGCCGTCACTACTCCAAGAGTAGTCTTTCTTGCCTGATTTTTCGGTACGCAATTCTCACAATACAACAATGCGTGCTGAAAATCAAAATACATCTCGTCCGTTTCATATTCACCGCAATTTTCACAAGCGACAAGGTTCGGCATATATCCCGTCATCGCCATAACACGCATTTCATAAGTAGCTTTTATATGTAAAGGTTCGTACTTTCCCGTTGAGAGAAGATGAAGAGAATTGAGCAAAAGGCGTAAAAAACTCTCAGCCGAGTCCTCCTGCGGTGCTAAATCTCTTGCCAAATCACAAAGATACTGTGCAAGAGCAAGCTTTTCAATATCCTTTCTCAGATTGAAAAATACCTCAATAGGTTCAGCCTCATCAAATATGTATTTATCCCGTCCTCTGAAAACAGAAAAACGGGAATAACAAAGCGGTTGTGTTGCAGAAAGATAGTTTGATTTAATCTTTCTTGCACCTCTTACGAAGCCTCTTATAACGCCATAATCACGGGTTAAAACGGTTATTATCGTGTCCGATTCCCCTACGCTCATCTGCGTTAAAACGACTCCGTCCGTATTCAAAATCATCGGTAAAATCCTCCTGCTCGGCAAACTCTGCCATAGCTTCAAGCGTACGACGATAGTTCATATAATCGCTTACTTTTCCTGTTTTTGCAAATCTTTTCCAAGCTAAATCTTTTTCATTCAAAGCAAATCCGCCTCCAAGAAAAAATATTGTTAAAAGTATTTTTTTCTCAAATGCGGATTATATTATAGGTAAGTTAATCCAAACCAAAATTATGTATTAAACCCTCTCTGTTACGCCAGCCCTCTTTAACCTTAACCCAACATTGAAGATTTATTCTGCAATCAAAAAAGCGTTCCATATCCTGCCTCGCATAAGTTGAAACCTTTTTAAGCATAGCACCCTTTTTGCCGATTATAATTCCCTTATGGCTTTCCTTTTCGCAATATATAGTTGCTTCAACATCCATAATATCGCTGTCTTGCCTTTCACGCATTTTTTCTATGCTGACTGCAACACCGTGAGGAATTTCCTTATCAAGAAGTCTTAACAGCTTTTCTCTTATAATCTCACCTGCAATAACTCTTTCAGGCTGGTCGGTCAGCGTATCATCAGGGAAGAAGTGAACAGACGGCTGAGCAGTTGCTTTGAGTTCATCAACAAGCTCGTCCATTCCATCACCCTTAACTGCCGAAACAGGAACTATTGCATCAAAATTATAAAGCCCTGCCATCTGAGTAATACGGCTCATAAGATTAGACTTTTCTTTTACAGTATCTATTTTATTTATTGCAAGAATAACGGGAAGCTTTGCTTTTTTGAATTTTTCAATAAGTTGTTTTTCCGCTTCACGAAGGTCGCCCTCTGGTTCAACAACAAAAAGGCAAGCGTCAACGCCTGATATACTTTCATTGACTGCTTCTATCATCTTTTCGCCAAGCTTATTATGTGGTCTGTGAAAACCAGGTGTATCTGTAAAAACAAGCTGCGTTTCGTCAAGAGTGAGAACACCCATTATCCTTGTTCTTGTGGTCTGTGGCTTATCAGAAACAATAGCAACCTTTTGTCCGAGCAAATTATTAAGTATTGAAGATTTGCCTACATTCGGGCAACCAACTATTGCAATAAAAGAAGTTTTTGTTTCAGTCATAATAAATCCTTTCAAAATTGTAGGGACACAGAAGTTAAATCTGCGTCCCTATTATAGTTAATATTACTCGTCCATATAATAGCTGTTATCACGCTTAAGACCTAATTGTGTAAGTACTGTTTCTTCTTTTTCACGCATACGGACTTGTTCAATTCCGCCTTGCTCGTGGTCATAGCCAAGAAGATGAAGCATTGAGTGAACTGTCAGGAAGCCAACCTCTCTTTGAAGTGAGTGGTCATATCTGTCTGCCTGCTCAACTGCGTGTTCAATAGAAATCACAATATCGCCAAGCATCTTTGCTCCCGTATCCTTATTTATATCGTATTCATTGTTTTCACCCAAAGGGAAAGAAAGCACATCTGTGCTCTGGTCAACATTACGATATTGTTTGTTGAGCTGATGAATTTGCTCATCATTTACGAAGCGTACGCTTACCTCTGCTGAACCCTGAAAATTTTCAAGCGAAAGAACGGCAGTACAGCAACGGCGTACAAGCATTCTCATTCCTGTTGGAATTTTAACATCCTTCTGGTCGTTTGAAATTATTACTTTTACTTTGTCTGTCATTATTCTTTTTTACCTCCCATATTTTTCATAAGCCTTTATAATATCCTGGACAAGTCTGTGCCTTACAACATCTTTTTCCGTAAACCTTATTGTTGCAATATCATTAACATCCTTTAAAATCTTAACGATCTGTTTAAGACCTGATTGCTTACCGTCGGGCAAATCTATCTGTGTAACATCGCCCGTAACAACAATTTTGGAATTAAAGCCAAGTCTTGTAAGGAACATTTTCATCTGTTCCGGTGTTGTATTTTGTGCTTCATCAAGAATGATAAAGCTATCATCAAGAGTTCTCCCTCGCATATAGGCAAGCGGTGCAACTTCTATATTGCCTCTTTCCTGATATTTCTGAAAATTCTCTGCTCCCAGCATATCAAAAAGAGCATCATATAATGGTCTTAAATAAGGGTCAACCTTTTGTTGCAAATCGCCTGGAAGAAAGCCGAGCTTTTCACCAGCTTCAACAGCAGGACGGGTTAAAATAATTCTGTTTACCTCTTTTGCTCTGAAAGCGTTTACCGCCATAGCAACAGCAAGATAGGTTTTGCCCGTACCAGCAGGGCCTATTCCCAAAACAATCGTATTGTTTTTTATCGCTTCTATATACTTTGTCTGCCCTAAGGTTTTTGGCTTAACGGGGCGTCCCTTTGATGTAATGCATATACAATCATTCGTCATCGAGGTAATCTTATCATCATTACCATCATTGACAAGTGAAATAACATATCTGACATTCTGCTCGTTGAGTGTTTCGCCTTTATTGACCATTGTAAGCAAGCCTTCGATTGCTCTTACTGCCTTTGCAACATCTTCAACCTCTCCGCTTACTTTCAAATCAGAACCCCGTGACAAAACAGTCACATTATATTCCTTTTCAATACTGCGAATGTTCTCATCAAAGCTACCAAACAGATTAACAGCTTGTTCCATTCTGTCAATACTTATGGTCTGTTCAAACATCAAATATCCCCTTTTACAATTTCTTGTTAGATTATAACATATTTTTTTTCGCAAGTCATCTAATTTACATAAAATAAATTGCTAAAATTTTAACTAATTACTTGTATAATGGTGCTAAAAACACCTATTTTTCTGTTTTAATTTCTTCTTCAACAGCAATATCCTCTTTGCAGGAAAATTCACCTATCAGCCTTACTCCGTCTTGCGAAAACTCTGTTTTTATCTTTCTGCTTATTATTTCTGCACCCTTCAATTCAGCCGCCATTTTTTCAAGCAATTCTTCGCCAGCAAGCAAAATAGCCTCGTTTTTGGTAAGCGTTTCTTCAACAATATCATAACCGATTGTTTCTTCTTTTATTATCCCAAATGGTAGAACTACTGAATTTAGAGTAAGAAGTTTTTTTGAAACCATTTTCTGATAATCTGTTTTAGGTTCAAAAAAGAACCACAGAGGAATTTCTTTATTTAAGACATAAAGCGAATATCTTTTCGCCCTATCATTATTAAATCTGCACGCTTCCCTTTTAAACGGCACATTGACCTCTATTTTATGCTCTGTAAAGGCTATACATTTTCCTTGTGCATGTCGCAAAACTGATGTTTTATCCTCGTTTTCAGTTATACCGTTTATAAGCATTTCTCCCTTTGTTACGGGATAGCCGTCCTCAACCTCTTTGCTTCCGACATAGCGTTCAAGCCGTATCACAACCCCGTCGCACTTTGCAACAATATTGCAAGGCAGTTGTTTATCCACAACATAAGGAATTTCCGTCCTTTCACGCACCTGCACTGTTGCCGTACTTCCCTCAACATTGACGGCAGTCCACGAATATTCCGGAAACTGTCTGTACGCCTCAATCTGAATTAAAGAGGTATCAAGGCTCTTACTCTTTGCACCCACCTTAACACCAAGCTCCTCAAAAGAGCTTGCGATTGCAGATGATGTTATATTTTCATTTCCCTCAACTCTTACATTCCATATAAAAAATGAAAGTAAATATAATGAAAGAGAAAAAAATATCAAGCCGACAACAAGTCCATATCTGTTTTTGTTTCTGTTAATTATAAATGGCAAGCCGTGACGCTCTTTTATTCTTATCCTTACGCCTGATTTTTTTGCACATTTTCTTATTTTCTTATAATCGTCAATAGTTGTGCAGGCTTTTATATTTCCGTCAAAAGCAGATAAATTCCAGATATTTATTCCGTTTCTTGCAGAAAGATTGATAAATCTTTCCGTAAAACCACCGTCACCGCTAAAAGTGACATAGCCGAAAATCAGTCTTATGAGTTTTATAAAAAACAAAATTACTGCCCCTTTTTAAGAAAAATCCATAGTTATAATATCGCCACTTACAATAGCCTGCTCATTGTTCATACTTGTTATTGTAAGATTATCACCTGTAAATCTTATTATATTTTTCCCCGTATTAAGTCTTACCAGATTTTCATTGTAATCGAGCACACCCTTACAGCCGTCAATAACTGCTTTTCTGTTGCCCATAATTTCAATGTGTGCAAGCCCTTTGACCGCAAGTTCATCAAAGTCAATATCATCTGCTATTGCTTTTAGTTTTTTGGGCGTATAGTGAAACATAGCCACACCTCTTCTTAATTTTCATTTATCAAAATATATGAATTTTAAAGGACAAAAATGCTAATCAAAGTTTTTTGAGCATAGTATTGAGAGAGGTGAAACTATGTTAAAAACAAAAAATCAGATTAACGAAGCTACGCTTACCGCTTTTACTGTAATTATGATTTTTTCGGTGCTTGATTTTCCAAAGACAGTCGCCTACGGTATTAGCAACGGTTTAAGCTTATGCGGTGAAATAATAATTCCCTCTATGTTCGCCTTCCTTTTTGTTGCAGATTTTACGATAACCTCGGGCTTTTGCAATAGCTTTGAAAAAATAGGCTTTATTTCCAAATTCCTTTTCCGTCTGCCAGCATCAACTCTTCCAACAGTTATTCTGAGCTTAACAGGCGGTTTTCCGATAGGTGCGAAAATGACCGCTCAGCTTTTTGAAAATGGGTACATAACTGAAAATCAGGCAAAGCGTATGCTTATGTTCTGCATAAATTCAGGTCCTGCCTTTGTTATAAACACAATAGGCTTCGCTTTGCTCGGCAATATCAAAGCAGGCTTGTTAATTTATACTGCAACAACTCTTTCTTCAATTATAATAGGAATAATCACACGCTTTTTTGCCGATTGCTCTCAAACAGTTAAAATCAAACCAAAATCAAAGGCTTTGCCCACAAGTGAGGCTTTTGTACTCTCTGTTTCAAACGCAAGCGTCAATATGCTTAATATATGCTCTTTCATTCTTCTTTTTTCTGTTTTTTCAGCCTTGCTCGACCTTATAAAAATGCCCGATACCTTGTCCACACTAATCAAAGCCACAACAGAAATCACAACAGCAAGCGTCTGCATAAAAGAAAAAGCCACGCCAGAAATATTTGCACTTATGCTCGGCTGGGGCGGAATTTGCGTACACTTTCAGATATTAGGCTATATTAAAAAGTGCAAAATGGAACTTTGGCTTTTCCTTATAGGCAGAATTGCAAACGCTGTTTTAAGTTCTGTTATATGTATGCTCTTATTCAAATTCATACCTATAAGCCTTGAAGCCTCAACGATAATTTATCCAAGAGTTTCTTTTTCAAGCGTGCCTGCAACAGCAGGGCTGATAATAATGGCAGGCTTGCTCGTTTTTGAGGTTGCTAAAAAAGACAGTATATGATAAAATATATAAGATTTCTTAACTTTGAAAGGATTTTTAAATTATGAAAGGTTTATATAACAAAAGCGTTGAAAAGGCTTGCACACATTGTGCTAACGGAAAACTCTCCGCAGACGGCTCCGATGTGCTTTGTGAGAAAAAAGGCGTTATGCTCACAACTTCTTCCTGCAAGCATTACAAATATGATGCTTTAAAAAGAGTTCCAAAGCCTCGTCCTAAAATTCAGCCACATACAATAGAGGAATTCAAATTATAATTTTCTGTAACTATTTGTAACCGTTTTGAAACTGCTTTTTTGCTTTATTTGTGTTAGAATAATGCTCGAAAATAATTCAGGACGGTCTTTTTTATATGAAAATAAAAACAAAAGTATATTTATCTGCTCTGTCTTTTATTTTGGCAGCGATTGTTCTATGCAGTTGTTCAAGATTAAATCTTTTATCCAAAAAAACAATATTTGAGCCTGACTCCCCTAAGCAAGTGGCTCAGAAAATATTTGAGGTTTTAGAGGAATATGATTTTATAAAGCTTTCAAAAGAAAGCGTTGCGTTATACTATGATTTTGATTTATCACTCTGCGAAAGCTGTTTAGTCTATATCAGCAACAAAGAAAACAGTGCTGATGAAATAGCAATCTTTAACCTTAAAGACAATGAAAGTAACGAAAGTGTTATTTCTGCAATCAAACAAAGAGCAGAAATAAAAAAACAGACTTATCAGTCAATCAATTCATCAGAATACGAAAAGGCAAATACGCCTATTCTTATAAACAATAATAATTATATTGTTTATGTCGTTTCCTCTCAGTCGAAAGAGATTTCTTCAAAGCTGAATGATTTTTATAGTTAAAAAACGCACTATCTTAATTTAAGATAGTGCGTTTTATTTTACAGTTCAGAATTATTTTTCTTTTTTCAGCAAATCTATTCCGCCCTTTGCAAGAGTAGATAAGGATTGCAAAAAGTGCTTATCATTTACAAGGTCAATTATCGCATCACGCATTTTTTCAGTAACAAATCCGCCCGTCATAGTTGCAAGATTTCTCATCGGCATTTCAAGAGCAAAAGCAACATTCACATCGGAATTGCCCATACCGTCGTTTGTAATCATCGGAGCAATCTTTTTAACAAGCACTGAAATAAGCTTTCCGACCTTTGTATCATCGGCATCGCCCAAGCAATCGTACATAGTATATGGTTTTTCAGGAACTCTATCGATAACCTTTCTGCCAAGAAGCTTTTCAAAATCACTTCTTGTGATATTTTTCATATCGTTTGTTTTATAAATAGAATTAACCTCGCCTGAATAAGGTACTGTTTCAATACCATTGACCTTTAACAGTGCTGAAAGTCTTATATCTTTCGATGAAGCACCGATAAGTATTTTGTATTTACCTGCTTCAACTGCCCATTTTTTAAGAGCAACATTATAGTAAGCAAAGTCCTCTTGTTTAAGAGTAAAACTGACTATTTTTTCTTTGCCGACATCAAGCTCAATTTTAGCAAAACGCTTCAATTCCTTTTCAGGCTTAAACACTCCGTTGGTTTTTGAGGATATATAAAGTTCAACTACCTCTTTACCTTTCATTTTGCCGATATTCTTAACCTTAAAGGAAACTGTCTTATCCTCTATCTTTAAATCGGAATATTCATATTCCGTATAAGAAAGTCCGAAACCGAACGGAAACAGAACCTCTTTATTTACTGTATCATAATATCTGTATCCTACAAAAATGCTTTCTCTGTATTCAACAGTATTATAGTAACCAGGGAAATTATAGTAGGATGGATTATCGTATAAGTGCTTCGGGAATGTTTCAGCAAGCTTTCCGCTTGGATTTGCCTTACCGAAAAGCAAATCGGCAACAGCCTCGCCACAGCCTTCACCAGCAAGGTATGCTTCAAGAACGCCCTTGACATTATCTATCCACGGCATTTCAACAGGTGAGCCATTGTGAAGCACCACTACAACATTAGGCTGAATATCAGCTATACGCTTTATAAATCTGTTTTGCACCTCCGGCAATCTCATATGGCTTCTGTCAAAGCCTTCGGATTCAAAGCTTTCTGGCAAGCCTGCAAAAATAACAACTATTTCAGCCTGCTTTGCAAGAGCCACTGCTCTTTCCTCTGCCTCATAGTCAACCTTATCCTCAAAGGCACTGAATCCCTTTTCATAAACTACACCGTATTGCTTGCAAGCAGAAAAAGCGTCATCATCTTTATAGCTATTTATGTGCGAACTGCCACCGCCCTGATAGCGTGGCTTTTCTGCAAATTCGCCGAGGAAAAGTATTCTTCTGTTTTTATCAAGCGGAAGAATATCATCTTGATTTTTAAGCAAAACCATTGTTTCAAGTGCAATTTCTTTTGCTATTTTATGGTGCTCTGCTCTGTCAAAGATATATTCTTTTTTAGGCTTTGACAAGTCCTTTACAACATTGGATATTCTTTCAACGCAAGCGTCTATCTCCCCTTGCTTTAACTTACCTTGATTGAGTGCATTTTCTATGTTTCTGTAACCTATTCCACAGCTACCAGGCATTTCAAGGTCAAGCCCTGCCTTTACGCCCTTATATCTATCATTCACTGCTCCCCAGTCACTCATAACAAAGCCTTTGAAGCCCCACTCCTTACGCAGAACATCATCAAGCAACCAAGGATTTTCACTTGAATAAACGCCGTTTATTTTATTGTATGAACACATAACCGTTTTAGGCTGAGCACCCTTTATTGCAATTTCAAAGCCCTTTAAATATATTTCTCTCAATGCACGCTCGTCAACCTCGGCTGAAACAGTCATTCTTCTCTTCTCCTGATTGTTTACTGCAAAGTGCTTTATACTTGTTCCTACGCCCTTTGACTGAACACCATTTATATAGTTCTTTGCCATTTCGCCCGTAAGGTATGGATCCTCTGAAAAATATTCAAAATTTCTTCCGCAAAGAGGTGAACGCTTTATATTAACAGCAGGGCCAAGCAAAACCGAAACATCTTCTGCAACACATTCCTCGCCAAGTGTTTCGCCTAATTTCTTTGCAAGCTCTGTATTAAAGCTTGAAGCAAGACCGCAAGCCGCTGGAAAGCATACGGCTGTTTTACTTGAATTGAGGTCAAAATAGTTAGCGTCTTCCTGCTTTCTCAAACCGTGAGGTCCATCACAAACCATAATTGATGGCAAATCCTCATAGCTTTCAAGGTGCCATTCATCTTTACCAGAAAGAAGCTTGATTTTTTCATTGTTACTCATTTTTTTATACCTGCCTTTATTTTTCAGAATAGTTGATTTTAACCTAAAAACAGAGTGTAAGCATAAAATCATAAAGCTTACTTTATGTTCGTTTTAAAATAATTCTAAAAATAAAATATAATAATATTTTATCATATATCAACTTTCAAAAACATTAACAACTTGCCCAAAATTTACACTTCTTCATTTGGCAAAAAAACAAGGCAGACAAGTAACGCTTTACTGTCTGCCTCTATTAAATTTACTTTATTTCCATAAGCTCCTCATCAATTTTTTCTATTGATTTATCAACCTTAATTTTTACAGAAGCTTCCTTTTTGCTATCCTTATATTTCTCAACTATTGCTATAAAGAAGGTTATAAGGAAAAGATACGGCAACGGACAAAATACACCTGGATTTACAAGTGACATAAGCTCTAAACCGATATAAGCAATCATAACAACTATGCTGAAAAGTGACTTCGGCTTTAAAAGTATATGTAATCTTTCAATCAACTGATAGCCGTATGCAAGAACACCGAAAAGTCCCAGACTGCCTATTATCTGCAACGGCTCACAATGGTACCAGCAAAGAGCGAACTTTGCGTTGTTGTGAACATCTCTATTGCCCATATAGGCTATACCTGTACCGAAAATCGGTCTGTTGAGGAAATCTGTTATAGCTCTTCTGTAAAGAGGTGAACGCTCTTCTGAATCGCTTTCTATCAAAGCGTTTAAGAGCCTTAAAAATGTAGGTCTGAAAATCGGATAGAAATTTATAAGCAAAAGGACTGCCAAAACCATAAGACCTATTGAAAAGCCTATAAATGTAAGTCTATGCTTTCTATCAAGGCAGATAAGAAGTGCAAGAGTTAAAAGCAATTCAATTCCGCCAAAGAGCAAACCGCCTCTTGAACCCGTCAATAAAATACAGCCATAATAAAGGAACGGCAAGCAGATATAAGACGGCTTCTTTACTGCCTTTATTATCGGGAATGGCATAGCAAGAATAAAGAAGGTTGACATATTGTTTCTCCATTGAAGATACAATATGCTCTTTTGTTCAATTACCTCGCCTATGTTCATTATATAATGTGTTATCACCATAAACACGCCGAGCATACCGACAAAAAGCATTATATTTGTAATCTTGTCTTTTGTGGAATAGTCCTTATCAATATCAATGTACGAATAGATAAGAACATAGATAATAGCCATACCAAAGCCGAGCCCAAAGACATAGTAGAAGGACACCCAAGAAAAATATTCTGCTTTTGAAATAAAGCCCACACCGCCGAGGGCAATAGAAAGCGAAACCACTAAAAGAGCATAGATATATTTGCCCGCTCTTATCTTGTGCTTATAAAACGCAAAATGGAAAACAAGTGCTATTACAAGCGGAAAGGCAAGCCAAACATATTTTACAAAGACATCAAACGAATCATAACACTTAATTACTGTTTCAGTAAGCAAAAGAAACGGCAGAGTTGTTGTGAGCAAATCATCACAAAATAAAAGCAAAAACGAAACCAAAAGCGTAAAGAAACAAACGCCTATTGCTTCGACTCTGAAAACAGTAATTAACATTGCCACTACAAATTGTATAAGCATAAATTTTTCTGAAATGAAAAATTCACGCATCTTTTTTATAGCGTTATTTTTATTACTTAACTCCATTTTCAAAAAACAAAAATCTCCTCAATTTATTATTGATAGTATATTATACTATACTCAAAAATTTTTCAACAAGGTTTAATCTGTAACTCCTGCACCGTATGTATCTTCGTCTTCATCAAAACTTTGACTCTGATTAACAGGATTAGTTATTCTTTTTATAACCTCTTCAATAAAAAGCTCTGGATTTTCAACATGAAGATAAACAGGCTTTTTATCAACACGCTCTATTTTTATTTCAACTTCATTATATTTGAAAATAAAAATTCCATTTTTTGAATGTTTTTTTGCGTGAGAATAATCAACATCAGCTATTTCACTATAAGGGATAGCGTGGTCAGAATTTTTCTCTTTAAAAAGCTTTACATTATCCCTTAAAATTTTATCACTTTCAAGATAAACACTTGGATCAGGGAAAATATGTGGCAGAAGAATAAACATAAGCAAAAATACACCTGCAAAAATACCAAGCAAGATAAAAATACCATTTCTGACTGAAATATAGCCAGAAACATCAACAAGCATAGCAACAAGGCAAACAATATCTGCACAAATTGCCGCTATACAAGCTGGAACAAAAACGAAAAATTTAATCTCTTTAAACTCCATTTTTATACTCCCTCTTTATTGAAAACTCCATTTTTCTATATTGTAAAAATTATCATTCTGCGTACTCAATAATTCCTTATTAAGCTCTCTTGTATAAGCAATAAGACCATAGCGATAGCAAACAGGAATAAACGGCATTGAAGCATTGAACTGAGCCATAAAATCTGTCACATTCATACTTCCTGCAAAAAACTGCGTATAAGCCTGAATTATCGGATTGTTTTCCTGGTCTATTCCATAAGCAACAGTTGCACCCTCTTTCTCAAAGAACGGCATAAGGCTCTGGTCATCGGAAAGTCTTATCTCACCTATATACAAATCATATTGCCCGTTATTAAGAGCGTTTATATATGAATTAAAGTCGAGCGTTAAAACCTCAACATTAAGACCTATCTGTGAAAGCTGGCTTGCAATAATATTTGCTGTTTCCTTTTTAAAATTATTTGAAGCATTTACAACAAGCTTTAAATTGACGGCTGTATTACCGCTAACTCTGTAACCAAGTGCGTTCTTTTCGTTAAGTCCTGCCGAAGAAAGCAAGTTCTCTATTTCCTCTGCATTAACTATATAAGAAGAAGTATCAAGTCCTTCAACCGCACTCCATTTTGGATTAAACGGTGTAAGAGTTTTTACAGCGTGTCCCTGATAAGCGGAATTGACAATCATATCTCTGTCAATCGCACTGTTTATCGCTTTTATAACATTAGCGTTTGCAAGCACCGTACTTTTTGAATTTATGCCGACATAAACAAGATTATTAAGAACAACATCAGCCGTATTTAACTCTTTGAATTCAAGAGGTATATCGCCTGAAATTCAGTCGATAAATCTTGTTAATGTTTCAGATTCAACGGCTTTGATAAATTCCTTGCA
>JAILBY010000091.1 GCA_024680655.1 Clostridiales bacterium
GGTTTAAGTGAATTGAGAAAGATATATCTTTTATCATTACTGACAGCGTTCAGCTTTTGCATAATGAACGATATTTTGCTTATCATTTCGGGGTCAAGATTAAATTGATTGCTTGTTTCTGGTGCTTTTGTCGGCTGAGAATTCAAAGCACCAAAGGTGCTGATTATATTGCTCAAATCGTTTGAAACGCTTGAATTCTGAGGCTGTGCTTGCGGTTGCGTATTGTTCTTCATTATAGAGCCTGCAATATCCTGTAACCGTTTAATATCATCATCAGAAAGTGAGGAAATAATATCGTTAATATTGTTCATATCCATATTATTTTTCCCCCGTAAATTTTTTCATAAGCTTTTGGGCTTCGGGCGTGTTGAGCAGTTTTTTTAACATTTCTTCGTTTTTCAATACCTTATTTAATTTTTCTGTCTGTTCTTTGTTGAGGTTGCTTTTTAAAGCGTTTGAAAGAGCGTTTGCATCTATTTTATTGCCGTTTGAAAATTTATTTGTAATTGCCTGTATTTCTTCTTTTGAAAGTTTAGGTTTATCATTCATTGAAATCACCACCTAAAAAGTATATAATAATAAATATGTTTTTGCAGGGAGGAATATGAATGAGGTTAGTTGTGGTTTCCGATTCTCACGGACATAAATACGACCTGTTTCGTGCAATAGAAGAACAGCCTGACGCAAGCTATGTTATATTTCTTGGCGACGGCGAAAGAGATATTGACGAAGCAGAGGAAAGGTTTACGGACAAACAATTCATAAAGGTAAAGGGCAACTGTGATTTTGGCTCAATGTTACCTTATAAATTGCTTGAAATTATCTCTGGCAAGAGAATTTATTGTACTCACGGCTATGTTGAAAGAGTAAAATATGGAAAAAGCGAGCTTATGCAGAGAGCCTCAGAGGAAAAAGCCGATATAGTATTATATGGCCATACGCACATACCTGACACCGATTATTCTGACGGAGTTTATGTTATGAACCCTGGAAGTATAGCAGACAGACGATATGGCTTTATTGATATAACAGACAGCGGAGTTATCTGCGTTTTACGAGAAATGAAATAGGAGAAATAAATATGAATTGGACAGAGGTTTTAATTGAAGTCAATGTAAAGGATATTGATGTTGCAGGAGATATTGCACAGATGGTTGTGCCTTATGGCATATATATTGAAGATTATTCAAATCTTGAACAGGAGGCTATGGAAATAGCACACATAGATTTGATTGATGAAGATTTATTGAAAAAGGACAGGACAAAGGGCTATGTTCATATTTATATATCGCCCGAGGAAAGTCCTGCCGAGGCAGTTGCTTTTCTTTCGGAAAGATATAATGCAGAGGGTATCGAGCATAAGATTGATACAAGCGTTTGCAAAAATGAAGATTGGGAAAACAATTGGAAAGAGTACTTCAAGCCATTGAAAATAGGCGAGAAATTGCTTATCCGTCCTATCTGGGAGGATAATTATGATGCACAGGGCAGAGTTGTACTCAATATTGAACCTGGTCTTGCTTTTGGTACGGGCGGACATAATACAACAAGACTTTGCCTTGAAACACTTGAAAAGAGAATAGAGAAAACAACAAGCGTACTTGATATAGGTTGCGGAAGTGGAATACTATCTATTGCATCTCTGCTTTTGGGTGCTGAAAGTGCAAAGGGTGTTGATATAGACGCTCTTGCCGTAAAGACTGCAAAAGAAAACGGAAAAATGAATGGCTTTGAAGAGCCGAAGCTTACTTTCTACGAGGGAAATCTCACCGATAAAATAAGCGGAAAATTTGATGTTGTTGTTGCTAATATTGTTGCAGATGTTATCATAATGTTCTGCAAGGATGTTGGTAAATTCTTAAAGGACGACGGCTTGTTTATCACCTCTGGTATTATTGATGTAAGAGAAAACGATGTGCTTGAAGCGTTTGAAAAATATGGCTTTGAGGTTGTTGCTCGTCACGAGGATGGCGGCTGGCTTTGCTTTGAGTGCAAAAAGAAATAATCTTTAATTTTATTTCATATAACTTTGCTAATTGTTTAATTGACAGGGCGAGTTTTATATGCAATTTTCTTGACAGCGAAAATTTTGTAGATTATAATTTAACTATCTTGGTGTTCGGAGGTACAAAATGGAAAAACAAATGAAATTTAAGGAGGTTGCGGCTTATTCACTCGGCTTGTTTGGATTTCAGGCTATCGTAGGTCTTTTGAATTCATATCAGGCAGAGTTTGACGGCTCAATCCTCGGTGCAAATGTAAGCGTTGTTGCAATACTTATTCTTATTGCAAAAATTGTATCTGCTGTTTTTGATCCTATTGTCGGCAATATGATTGATAGGTCAAAGAGCAAATACGGTAAGTTCAAATCAATGATAATTTATTCAATAGTTCCACTTCTTGTTTTGACAGCTATTGTATTTTTACCACTTGATTTCAAGGGTAACAATACTCTTTGCTATGGCTGGATTTTCATTACATATCTTTTGTGGAGCCTTGCTATGACAATGGGCGATGTTCCGTCGCAGGGTATAGCATCTGTTCTTACTGAAAATCCAACAGAGAGAACTAATGTCGTTTCAATTTCAAACACATTTAAGCAGATAGGCTTTTCTGCTTGTGTTGTAATCGTTCCTATCGTCTGCCTTATAGTTCCTAATGGCTCTCAGGTTTTCGGTTTTGAGGGCGAAACAGATACACCGATGATAGGTACAGAGTATCTTTTCACAGCAATTCTTACAGCTCTTTTCGGCTGTATTCTCTTCGCACTTATTCCTATGCTCAATAAAGAAAGAGTGCCTTATGTTTCGGGTGAAAAGACAACGGCAAAGGATATGCTTTCTGCACTTAAAGATAACAAGCCTTTTATGCTCGTAATTATTTCATATTTCCTCGGCTTTGGTCGTCAGATGGCTATGGGTATTCAGGTTCAGGCTGCAACAGTTCTTTTAGGCTCACAAAACCTTGTTGCAGTGCTTGGTATAGTTACAGCAATCGGCTCAATGATAAGTATGGCTCTTTGTCCTATGCTTATTAAGAAGTTTAACGAAAAGAGAACTTATATAATTCTTTCAATTTATGGCTTTGTCGCTTCAATTTTCTCTTTTGTAATCGGTCACTTCTGGTTCTCTGCTCCTGATAATATGGTGCTTACAGTTCTTTTCTACGCATCATTGTTCCTTATAGGTCTTCAATTCGGTGCAGTTACACTTATGCCTATGATTATGACTGCTGATACTGTTGACTATTATGAATATAAAACAGGCAAGAGAATGGAAGGTACAGCTTATTCGATTTTAACTCTTACAATTAAGGTTTGCCTTGCTCTTGGTACAGCAGTAGGTCTTATCTTTGTAAATCAGTCTGGCTACTATGAAACACTTGAAACAGTTGCAAACGGCGGTAGCTTTACAACTTCAACAAAGGATATAATCTTCTTTGCTTATACAGCACTTCCTGGCATACTTGCTTTGCTTTCAATATTCCCGATGTTCAAATATGATATTGTAGGCGAGAAAAAGGAAGAAATTACAAAGGCTCTTCAAGAAAAGAGAGCAAATAATAAATAATTGCTTGTAATTTATAACTGAAAGGACAGCAGGGCTTTGGCTCTGCTGTTTTTTTGCAATTTTTGGAAATCTTTATTTTTATATTGAAAATAACAACATCTTGCAGTAAAATAAAAATATAAAGATTTAGGAGTGGTATAATGTATCCCAGAATTAAAGAACTTCGCAAAGAAATGAAGCTTTCTCAAAAAGAGGTCAGTAAGGTTTTGCGTTGCTCTCAGCAGGTTTATAGCAATTATGAACTCGGGCAGAGGGATATTCCTACAATAGTTTTAATTCAGCTTGCGATTTTGTTTAATACAAGTATTGATTATATGCTTGGTATTTCAGAATGCAGAAGCCCAGAAGAATGAGGTCTTATATGAAAAATCAGTTGAAATATTTTATCTATATCTTTTGCGTTCTTCTGTCAATATCGGCGTTGTCTTTGCT
>JAILBY010000095.1 GCA_024680655.1 Clostridiales bacterium
GGAACCAGACTTTTGTCGCAGTAGTCTGGTGCCCCTTAACTTGACTTCTTTTGTTTCGTTTTCTTCTTCAACGAGAAGAAAATGAAAGCCCCGACGGCAGTCGAAAACTGATTATTTCATCTTTTTTATTTAGAAAGATAAAAAGGTTGGTTTAGTCTCCGACGGCTCGCATTCTCTTTCACCAGCGAAAGAGAACGCTCGGCAAGAGAACGCCGCCAAAGGGGAAACCCTCGAAGTCGCACCCTATTCGTGTTTCCCCTTTGGAAACCTCTTCCTGTGCCATTGAAAAACATTGAGACCGTGGCGGGCTTTTGGTTTTTGCTGACTTTAAATTTAATCTTGCAAAGCCACTTCCAACGGCTTTGCTGTTTGGCTTTCTTTCTGCTGAAAACAAGCTTAATATTATTTATTTTTATTTTTCACTATCAACAAACAAAGATGAAAAAAGCAAGGTCGATTTTTTATCAGCCTTGCTTTTTGATTTAATAATTAAAATTTTATTTTGCCATATACGATTATTTTACTGCTAATTCTGCAACAAGGTCGCCCATTTCACTTGTGCTGACCTTTTTAAAGCCCTCTTTGTAAATATCAGGAGTTCTTGCTGTTTTAAGAGCCTCGTCAACAGCATTTTCTATTGCCTCAGCAGCCTCTTTTTCAGCAAATGTGTATCTTAACATCATAGCAACTGAAAGTATTGTTGCAAGAGGATTTGCTATTGACTGACCTGCTATATCAGGAGCAGAGCCGTGAATAGGCTCGTAAAGGCCAAATGTTGAGCCTGCAAGGCTTGCAGAAGCGAGCATACCTATTGAACCGCTTATCATTGAAGCCTCGTCAGAAAGAATATCGCCGAAAATATTTGAAGTAACAATAACATCAAACTGTGACGGATTTCTTACTAACTGCATAGCACAGTTGTCAACATACATATGGTTTAATTCAACCTCTGGATAATCCTTTGAAACATTGATTATTGTTTCTCTCCATAAGCGTGAGCTTTCAAGAACATTTGCCTTATCTACGCTTGTCAAACGCTTTTGGCGTTTCATAGCCATATCAAAAGCAACTCTTGCTATTCTTTCAATTTCCTTTACATTATACATCTCTGTATCGTAAGCGGCAGGAATACCATTATCCTCTTTTCTGCCTCTCTGACCGAAATAGATACCGCCCGTAAGCTCACGAACTATCATAATATCAAGACCATCGCCGATGATTTCATCTTTAATAGGTGAAGCCTCTTTGAGTGGCTCAAAAATCTTTGCAGGGCGAAGATTTGCATAAAGACCGAGTGCGTTTCTTATGCCCAAAAGACCAGCCTCTGGTCTTTGATTACCAGGGAGAGTATCCCACTTCCAACCGCCGACTGCACCGAGAAGTACGCTTTCTGAATTTTTGCAGGCATCTATTGTTTCCTGTGGGAGAGGTGAACCCGTTGCATCAATAGCACAACCGCCCATAAGTCTGAAATCATAGTTGAATTTAAAATCGAATTTTTCGCCGACTCTGTCAAGTACCTTTATAGCCTCGTCAACTATTTCAGGGCCTATTCCGTCGCCTTTTAAAACTGCTATATTATAATTTTTCATATCAATATCCTCCTTATTTCTTCAAAGAACGGTTTATAGCACAAAGAACACCTCTGATTGAAGCGTAGTTTATGTTGTGTGACATACCTACGCCAAAGCAATCTTTTCCGTCAGGAGTTTTAAGGTGAATATAAGAAACAGCCTTTGCGTCTGCACCGATTGAAATTGCGTGTTCTGAATAGTCCTCAAATTTATAGCCCTCAATGCCTACTTTTGCAAGAGCGTTAAAGAAAGCATCAATAGGACCTGTTCCCTTGCCGCTGATTTCAACAGGCTCAAAACCATTATTTTTGATAATGCCGTCAAAACGAACCTTTGGAGAAGTATCATTTACTTCTGATTCTTCTATAAATTTATGTTTTATAAGCTGATATGGACCTGAAACTTTGAGATATTCCTTTTCAAAGATTTCAAAGACTTGTTTTGGCTCTATCTCTGTGCCGACTCTGTCACATTCTGCTTTAACTGCCGCACCGAATTCAGGGTGCATTTTTTTAGGAAGATTGAAAGAGAAAACAGTGCTCATAATATAAGCGGCACCGCCCTTGCCCGACTGACTGTTTATGCGGATAATCGGCTCGTATTCTCTGCCGACATCAGCAGGGTCAATAGGAAGATAAGGGATTTCCCAGTAATCGCTGTTGCTTGTTTTCATATATTCCTTGCCCTTGTTGATAGCGTCCTGGTGAGAGCCTGAAAAGGCAGTGAAAACTAATTTACCAGCGTATGGGTGACGGTCACCTACTGACATTTTTGTTGTACGCTCAAAAACCTCTTTAATATCATTGATATTGTGGAAATCAAGCTTAGGGTCAATAGCTTGTGTATACATATTAAGAGCAAGGGTTACTATATCAACATTACCTGTTCTTTCACCGTTGCCGAAAAGAGTACCCTCAATTCTGTCAGCACCTGCAAGCAAGCCAAGCTCTGCCGCTGCAACTGCCGTACCTCTGTCGTTATGAGGGTGAAGGCTGATGATTGCATTTTTTCTATCTGCAAGATGCGTGCAGAAATATTCAATCTGGTCAGCGTATCCGTTTGGTGTACTGCCCTCAACTGTTGACGGAAGATTAAGAATAACCTTATTGTTTTCGTTTGCATCAAGTGCTTTCATAACCTCGTCACAAATTCTGACAGCGTTGTCCATCTCTGTACCTGAAAAGCTTTCAGGTGAATATTCAAAGCGGATATTTGTTCCGCTTCCTGCCATTTCATCAGTAAGCTTTTTGATAAGCTTTGCACCATTGACGGCAATATCAATTATTCCGTCCATATCCTTTTTGAAAACAACCTTTCTCTGCAAGGTTGAGGTTGAGTTATAAAAATGAACTATAACATTCTTTGCACCCGAAATTGCCTCAAAGGTCTTACGGATAAGATGTTCTCTTGCCTGAACAAGAACCTGAATTGTAACATCATCAGGAATATATTTTTCATCTATAAGAGTTCTTAAAATTTCATATTCTGTTTCACTTGCTGACGGAAAGCCTACTTCGATTTCTTTAATGCCGATGTCGATTAAAGTTTTGAACATTTCAAGCTTTTCCTGCAAGTTCATAGGGTCAATAAGAGCCTGATTGCCGTCACGCAAGTCAACTGAACACCAAATAGGTGCTTTTTCTATTGTCTTTGACGGCCATTGTCTGTTCTCAATAGGAACGGGGGTGAATGGAATGTACTTCTGATAACCTGATTTCATAAAAAATCCTCCTTTGATTTTTCCGCAAAGGCTTGCCGTAAAGTTGATTGAAAGCAAGGGGAAAAGGGTATAAAAAAAGCCCACACCCCTCATTGTAGATAGGGGCGAGGACGAAATTATCCACGCGGTACCACCCTAATTCAGCCACAAAACAGTAGCCCTCATCAGCCTCAATCAAGGCCTTGACCGATAACGCAGTCCTGCGTCTTGCCCTATGATTTCAGGCAAGCGACTCCGGAACGAGCTATACATACTTTTCTTGACGCTGATTTGCACCAACCATCAGCTCTCTGCAAGACAAATAAAAGTATCTTTTTTCCTTCACAGTCTTTAATTATGGTAAAACCAATTTGCGAATTTTTAATTATTTTAATTATAGCATTATTTTTTTAGTTGTCAATATTCTTGTTTAAATTAAAAAGAAAATGTGTTAAAATAAAAAAGTAAAATCTTTTTAAGAGGACTTTTTGATATGAGAAGATTAAATGTTATACCAAAACCTAATGAAATTTCTTTCAGAGACGGGACTTTTGTTTTGCCTCAGACTGATGATAAT
>JAILBY010000114.1 GCA_024680655.1 Clostridiales bacterium
GCGCGAGCAGCTTTACGCCTTCCTCTGGAGGCGTCGCCTTCGAATTGCCCTTGGCTGTTGGCGACTGGACCATAACCGTTGGCTTAAAGGCAAAGGACAGCGACGCTGACGACACCAACGACGTAATCGCCATGCAAAGCGAGCCGTTTGAAAAAACGCTGACGGCGGAAGACTCCGTAATAAGCCATCAGTTTACCTTGCTTCCTGTTTCCGGCGGAAGCGGAAGCCTTGCGCTTGATTTTAGCATGCCAAGCGGCAGCGTCTATTCCAACAGTTTTTCCTGGGCGGACACGAACGTAACAAGTCCAGTAAGCCTTGACGCCGGAAAATTGACAGCCTCTAATGTTCCGGCTGGAAACCACGACTTGCAGATCAAAGTTATAAAAGACTCATTTGTCGTTTATTCAACCGTTCAGACAATAACCATAATAAAGGGAATGACGACCAATAAATGGGTGGTTGGAAGCAGCCCCGCGATAAATTCTTCAGGCGTTCTTGAGATTACCGAAAGCATGATTCAAAGCTACATGGCCGCGACCATTTACGTTGGAGTTCCTGCCGTCTATCAGAGCAATTCAGCCGTAACTGCTTCTGATACAAACAGCGGAAGGGCCGCCGAGCCGCTTGAGAGCCTGGGAAAAGCCCTTACAAAAATACAAAGCTACGGCCAGTCAAGCGTAGACTACAGAATCATGGTGTCAGGCGAGATTACGGGGATTCCTGCTACGCTCACAACGAGCAATGCCAGGTCTGTCACGATAGAAGGCCTTGCAGGCCCTGCAAGCGACATCCTGAACGCAAACAATAGCGGCAGCGTCCTTACAGTAACAACTACAGTTCCGGTAACAATCAAGAACATTACGATTACCGGCGGAAACGCCACAAACGGCGGCGGCATCAATATCGCAAGCGGAGCGAAAGTAACCCTAAAATCAGGCGCTGTGGTTGCGGGAAATACTGCAAGCGGAGACGGCGGCGGCGTTTACACAGCCGGAACTTTGATTCTTGACGGAGGAACTATAGGCGACGCAAGCGCGGTTTCTGTTGCCGAAAACGATAGCAGAAAACATTCAAATTATGCTAAAAGAGGCGCCGGCGTTTTCTTTACAAGTACTGGAATAGTCACAGTAAAAAGCGGCTCTGTCGTAGCCTACAATTTTGGATATCAAGGCGGCGGAATCGCCTGCGCAAATGGAACAAGCCCTGGTGATTCTAAATTTATTTTTGAAGGTGGGGAAATACGCTATAACGGCTGCAATCCGCGGCCGAATGGAGTAAGCCAGGACTGTAATTTTTCCTCTTACGGAGGAGGTCTTTTCATAGACGGTTGCTCGTCGTTCACTTTTAGCGGCGGCAGCGTCCACCACAACTATGGAAGCGACGGCGCGGGCGGTTTATTCCTTCAGAATACAAGCAACGCCGTAATGTCTGGCGGAAGCGTCCATGACAACAGCTACCATCCGAGCGGCTACAAAGATGCCTCGGAAATTTTGCTGTTTGATGGCGCAACCTTATCTATGAGCGGAGGAAATGTTTCTTCAGAAACGGCGGAAGACCGCGGCGTTAGGCTAAGAACCGCGACAACTAACTTAAAAATGAGCGGCTCGGCAAAAATTGACCAAAACGCGCTGGTCTTGCTTACAGAGAATACCTATATTACAGTCGCGGGCGCTCTGACTCCGCCTGACGGAAACCCCACAAAAAAGAACGCCTGTATCGTTCCCTTCGAATGGAAGCGCGGAACTTTAATCGCAAAGGGCAATGACGGCGGCGTGATTCCGGATGGAAGCGAAAACAGGCTTGCGCTTGCGGACGCAAGCGGCGACGGCTGGCAGTTGGAACTTTCAAGCGACAAAAAGAGCGCGACAATAGACGCTCCGATTTATGTCGCCGCAAGCGCGGCCTATGACGCTGCGACAAATCCCGGCGGCTACCGCACGTGCGGCTCCAAAGGACTTGACAGCAACATAGGCACAAAGAGCACGCCTTACGCCACCGTGACAAAGGCGCTTGGCGACTTGAACAACCCCAACAAAGACTACACGATTTACATCGACGGAACCGTCGTCGAGCGTGTGACTATGACCAAAAACAAAACGGAGCACGCAAAGAGCCTGCTCCTTATGGGCTACGGCTGCGAACCTGCAAAACATGCGACCGGCACTTTGGACGGCGGCTGCGACGCGGACACGCCTTTAAGTTCGTCCAACATCGGCAGAACGCTTGGCATAACGGGCAATGTTCCTGTGACTATTAAGGGAATTGCGATAAAAGGCGGAAAAGAGAAGGACGGCGCCGGTGGAGGAATCTATGCGGGCATCGGCGCCAATTTGACCTTGGATAATTATACCAGCGTGACGGACAACTACTGCGTATGGAACGGCGGCGGCGTTTTGGCGGAAGCCGACGCGATTCTAAAAGTCAGCGGCTGCGTCACAATCAAGGACAACAAAATGATTGATGACAGTACGGGAACCATAATCGGCGACAACAACTTGTCCCTTCCCTTAGGAAAACTCATATACGTCATTGGAAGCCTTAACGATGGTCTCGGCAATTCGTCCGAAATATGGGTGTCCACAACGGACGAGCCTTCGATAAGCGGAACGGGCGCCGCCGCCACCGTCCACACTGTGACCATAACCGAAGGCTACAAGGAAAAGAATCCAGGCGTGTCTCCCGGCGTTTATTTTAAGGGCGACAAATACGGCGTGGCGCTTGTTGGCAATGAAGCCGCGCTTGGCGTTCACGGCGGCGGCATCAGCGTGGAGGACATTTACAAGAATGTGGCGCTTAGCGTCAATAAGACTTGGGTGACAAAAGCCGCTTGTTCCGATGGTAGCGCAAGATTTACAGTAAGCGGAACTGTCGATGGAAATGCAGTGACCTTTAAAAACGTCCCAACTGGCGACTATGACGCTTCCATTTCTTTAAAGCTTTTGTATCACGGCGAGGAAATTCCGCAAACTTCAAGTTATTACAGTGTCAACGACTCTTATCCAAATCAGATAAATCTTTATGGAGGCTTGCCTGCGGGCGACTACGTTATTGCGGCGACAGTCGTTCACAAGGGCAAGAGCTACAGCGCAAGCTTTGGCATAAAAGTAATAGGCGACTCCGCTCCGGACGGCTATGTCATGACCGGCGGCGAGACGGTCACTGGCGCTGTTGGAACGGCCGCTCCGTCAAGCGTCTTTATCGAAAACCGAAAAGTTCCGATTCCTGTTCTTATCGCCAGCAAGTATGAAGTTACCCAAAGCGAATACGAAAAGTATTGCTGTTACGGCAGCTATAAGCCAAGCGAAACGTATGGCAAAGGAGATATTTATCCGGTTTATTGGGTCACTTGGTATGACGCGCTTGTTTACTGCAATCTGCGCAGCATGGCCGAAGGCCTCACTCCTGTCTACAGCATTGGCGGAACGACCAACCCCAGGCAATGGGACGGCGTAGTTGCGGGAACCGGCGACGATTTGGGAAAATATCGAGGAACTGCGGCAAACAATGCCAATTGGAACTCCGTTGCCTTTGACCAAAGCGCCGACGGCTGGCGCCTGCCCACCGAGGCGGAATGGGAATACCTTGCCCGCGGCGCCAACAAGAAAGATTACGCATACAGCGGAAGCGACACTCTCGAATCGGTTGCGTGGTGCTACAACAACTCGTCCAACAAATGCCACGCAAGGGGAACAAAAACGGCTAACAGCCTTGGACTTTACGACATGAGCGGAAACGTCTATGAATGGTGCTGGGACTGGAAAGCCACAATAACCTCAACTGTGCCGGCCACAGGCCCTTCAAGCGGCTCCGCAAAGGTCATGCGCGGCGGTTCCGCTACACATGATGTTTTGGATAACTGCAAGGTTTCTGCTAGACCCCTTTCGAATGCTGTGTACACTCCAAACTTTGACATAGGCTTCCGTGTTGTCCGAACGCCGCGCTAACCAAGGAGGAAGAAGATGAAAAAGAACAAGATTATGACAATAAAGACAATTCTTTCTCTGGCGGCGGCCTTGACCCTTGCCGCGCAGTTTTTTGGCTGTTCCAATTTGAGCGGCGGTTCCGTAACCAACGGAGCGGGCGGCCCAAACGCGGCTTCCGGCGGGCAAAACGGCGCGGGCCAAGGCGGCTCGCAAGAGACTGTTCTTATAACTGTAAGCGGTTCGATTGACTTTGACGGCGCCTTCCCGGAACAAATTGCCGCGCTTGTTGAAAATTCGATTGACGCCGGCGAAGACCAGGCAGGCGAGCTTGGCCTTGACGGAGTGGCGCGCTCGGCATTTCCTGGAGTTTCTTCACTGAGCGGAGTGACTTATGAAGTTTACGCCGAGGACAAGAACGACAGCTCCAAGCGCTTTTATGACGGAACTGTCGCCGCCGATGGAAAAAGCTACACCATAGCCATTCCGATCTGTTATGGCAAAGATTATTATGTTCATATTACGGTCTATAAAGACGGAATCGCGCTTCTTTCTGGTGTGAGCGCTCAGTTGCGTTTTGACAGCCTACAATACCAGACATTTATAACAAACGCCAGCATAAAGCTGACAGCCGCGCGGACAGACACGGGCGTTGGCCGCGTGTCGCTTGCGGTTAGCGACGCCGGCGCGGGCATTGTCAGCGCCAAGGCTTTGTACACCGACCCCAGCGACAAC
>JAILBY010000123.1 GCA_024680655.1 Clostridiales bacterium
GCCTCTTGGATCGAGCATAGCAGTAGGTTCATCAAGCACTATGCACTCGGGCATCATAGCTATTATTCCTGCGATTGCAACTCGTTGCTTCTGACCGCCCGAAAGCTTATGAGGCTCGTGCAGACGATATTCATACATACCAACTGCTTTAAGTGCTTCGTCAACTCTACGGCGTATTTCAGACGGCTCTATTCCCAAATTTTCAGGTCCAAAAGCCACATCTTCCTCTACTATTGTAGCAACTATCTGATTATCAGGATTTTGGAAAACCATACCGACAGTCTGGCGAATATCATATTTCAAATTTTCGTCTGCTGTATCCATATCCTTTACAAGCACTCTGCCCTCAAAGGGTACCTCTATACCATTTGAAAGCTTTGCAAGAGTGGATTTGCCAGAGCCGTTATGTCCGAGAATTGCAACAAAATCACCTTTTTTTATTTTAAGGCTTACATCGTCAACAACAATCGGCATTTCGGTTTCGCCATCGCCAGCATATTTGAATTTTACATTTTCATATTGCAAAATGTATTCGTTATCCATTATTTTCTCCTTGCCATACAGCAGTAGCACCGCAAGGTAAAATCATACCCGTCTGAGTAACAGGCAAGCCTATTTCATCAGAAGATACTCTGCCTTTGAATTTCGGCACTATTACAGAGCCGAGAATATATTGCATAACAGCAGGTGATAAGCCTGTTGTATAAGAATTTATAAGCATCATCAAGGCATTTTCACTTAAAACATTAGAGCAAAGGTCAACAAAATTATAAACTTCCTCTTCAAGTTTCCATACCTCTCCGTTAGGACCTCTGCCATAAGATGGCGGGTCCATAATTATAATATCGTATTTATTGCCTCGGCGTATTTCACGCTCAACAAATTTTATGCAATCGTCAACTATCCATCTTACAGGTCTATCATTGAGCTTTGAAGCAACGGAATTTTCCTTTGCCCAAGCAACCATACCCTTTGAAGCGTCAACATGCACTACCCTTGCACCTGCTTCAAGGCAAGCGAGAGTTGCTGCACCCGTATATGAAAAAAGGTTTAAAACGCTCACTTCTCTTTTTGCATTTTTAATCGTTTGACCTACTAAATCCCAGTTGACAGCCTGTTCTGGAAAAAGCCCCGTATGCTTAAAGCCCATAGTTTTGATATTGAACTTTAAGTTTTTATAGCCTATACTCCAAAAATCAGGCATTTTTTTATATACTGTCCAGCTTCCGCCGCCTTTATTTGAACGGTTATATCTTGCATCCGCTTTTTTCCAGAGCGGATTTGTTTTCGGTGTTTTCCATATTACCTGAGGGTCAGGACGGATTAAAATAACATTCCCCCAGCGTTCAAGGCGTTCGCCGTCTGAACAGTCAATAAGTTCATAGTCTTTCCATTCAGTTGTATTTCTCATTAAACTAACCTTGCCTTTACAACATCAGCAATAGTCTGAGCAAGACGCTCAATCTGTTCTGTATCTTCGCCTTCAAGCATCACACGAACAAGAGGCTCTGTGCCCGAAACACGAACAAGTACACGGCCTGTTGAGCCGAGTTCTTCCTCTGCAACAGCAATAGCGTGTTTAATTTCTTTATCTGAATTAAATCTTGCTTTACCGAACTGAGAAACTCTAACATTTATCATAACCTGAGGATAAACAGTCATACAAGAAGCAAGCTCACTTAATTTTTTGCCAGACTTCTTAACGATATTGAGCATCTGAATTGCTGAAAGCTGACCGTCACCTGTTGTAGCATAATCAATAAAGATAATATGTCCTGACTGCTCACCGCCTATTGAATAGCCGTTTTCAATCATATTTTCAAGAACATATCTATCTCCGACCTTGGTTTTTTCACAATGAATTCCGTTTTCTTCACAGAATTTGAAGAAGCCCATATTACTCATAACAGTAACAACGGCAGTGTCGCTCTTAAGCCTGCCTTCTTCCTTCATACGCTTTGAACAGATAGCAATAACCTTGTCGCCGTCAACAAGCTCACCGTTTTCATCAACTGCAAGCATACGGTCTGCGTCACCGTCAAAAGCAAGACCAAGGTCAAGCTCAGCCGATTTAACAAAGCGCATAAGCTCTTCGGGATGAGTAGAACCGCAGTTTAAATTAATGTTTACGCCATCCGGTGTATCGGAAAGCATAATGCATTTCGCTCCAAGCGCGGTAAATATATCCTTTGCACATACGGAAGCAGAGCCGTTAGCGCAGTCAAGAGCGATTGTCATTCCGTCAAAACGTACGTCAGTAGTTGAAACAACG
>JAILBY010000137.1 GCA_024680655.1 Clostridiales bacterium
ATTATAAGTAAATGAGCCGTCTGCTTTCTGACAAGAAAGAATAGTTTCAACAAGTTCATTTACAGTATCATTCTTTATACCCAAAGCTATAAAAGCATTTAAGTTATTTAAACATATAGTAGCTGAAATAGTTGGATCCTCAGAATCCGAGCTTTTCATAGTTGTATAGTCTTTTAAACTATTAAATTTAGTAGCAAGGCTCTTGCCGAACTCTGTATCATCAAATCCAAAGTGCTTTGCAAGTGCGATTAAAACTGGCAACTCATAATCAATAATATCATCACTTAATTTTTGAACTTCTGCTTGTAATTCTTCAGCGGTGAATACTTCTGTCTGATAGCCAGAAATTTTTGCTGTCATAAATGCATTGAACCATGATGAAATTGAGAAGTAATCCTCTTTCTTTTCTTCAAGATACTCTTCTTCTCTTTCAGCCAAAACAGAATTGATGATTGTTTTTGCGTCTTCTTTTGGTGTTGCTGCAAATGCTGCTGTTGCCAAGCCAAACATCATAGCAAGTACAAGAAGAACTGCTAAAAGTTTTTTTGTTTTTTGCATAATATTTTACTCCTTTTCTCCTCGTGTTCTTTTCAAAACACTAATTTGGTAATATATTATCATATTCAACAAAAAAAATCAAGCCTTTTATTTGATTTGTTAAAAAGATAACAAGACAATGTCAAAAAAAGGAAATCAAGATAATTTCAGAATCTTTTTTTGGGAGAGATAAAAAAGATGTATAGCAAAGGCTATACATCTCCGTTAGAGCAGGTATATCTTATTTCAACGGTAAGTCCATCTTTTAGCATACACTTATTCATTGCAAAGTTTGGCAAGGTACCGTTTACTTTATAGAGCCAGCCACTGTTTGAACCGCAGTCAAACTCTTTCAAACCGCCTATGCTACTAACATAGCAGCCATTTTTTACTTTGATTGAAATATTGTTTGCTTTTAATTCTCTTTTCAATACAGTAAGTAAGTCTTCATTTTCATAGAACTCAACTGCCGAATTCTGATAAATAATTCCGTCCTGATACTCTTTTCCCTTTCCCTTTTTCAAAGCATTTTTGCAGTCAATGGTGAGAGAAAACGTACCTATCGGCTCTTTGTCTTTTACAGTTTCTTTCGTCTTTGATACCGTTGTTGTATCAGATGATTGAGCCGTTGTTTGCGATTGATAATTACTTTTAACATTTGAATTCTGCTTATTATCTTTTGCAATTACAGAATTTTTATTTTTCTTTTCAGCAGTATTATTCGCTGCATTTGAGTTTTCATCTGAATTATCAATTATTTCGTTCGTTAAAGAACTTTCTTGTGAAAATTCAGTTTGAGAGGTTTCATCACTGCTATAAGAACTACTTTCGTTATCTGCAACATTATTGCCACACCCTGCTAAAAATAGCAGAGTAACGGCAAATAATGCAATAACTATTCTTTTAGTTTTCTTCATTTTTCTTCTTTGCTGTAAGAACTATTGCTGCTGCACCAACAACTGCAAGAACACCGAATACTGCAAGTGAAGCATCACCTGTTTTTGCTGTATCAACTGTCTTACCTGTTGAGGCTGTATCTTCAGCAAGAGTAATCATAAATGGTGAGAAGCTGTCAACCTTAACACCTTCAACTTCACCAGTTGCACCTACTTCAAAAGTACCAAGATTTTCTGTTGTTCCGTCTGCTTTGAGGTGGAAAACATTAACCTTCTTACCTGCAAATTTATCGTTAACTGTGAAGCTGATTGTTGCTGTGCCGTCTGGCTGAACTGATGGAGTAACATCAATACAAGCGATAACATCTTCTTCATCAACGCCTGCTTCTTTAACAAGAATCTTATATGATTCTGCTGTCTTTTCAACTGTTGTTACTGTAAGAGTTGCACCATCTGCAAGACCTTCAACTGCAACTGCAACATTACTTTCTTCGTCCTTTGCTGTTACAACATTATCTTTTTCAGCAGAAGTACCGTTATTTGAAGTAGCATTATAGTCGAAAAGGAAGCTTTCGCCGTTTGCAAGTCTTAAATAAGCCGCAAGAGCCTGTGCACCCTGATATGTTTCTAATACATCAGGTGCGTCTGTTGGTGGTTGTGTGTAATCATCAGAATAAACATAACCATTAAATGCACCTGATTTGTCAAGTCTTGTCTGCATAGCTGTAATAAGGTTATTACCGTTTTTAACTGTATAATCTGCACCTGTTGGGTCAATACCCAAAGCACAAAGAGCAAGAACAAGTCTTGAAGTTGAAGCTATACTGTCTGTTCCAAAAGGAGAAACTAAACCTGTTTCAGCGTTAATATCCTTTTTAAGATATTCCAAAGCAGTATCTATAACTGCCTTTACCTTTGCATCTGAATAATATGGTGCAAGAGCAAAAATAACAGCTGCTGTTGAGTCTGGATCTGTACCATCCCAAGATGCATTTTCATCTGGCATTAAAAGCCAAGAATAGCCACCGTCTTCACGCTGACCTTTAACTAAAAGAGATACCAAAGCATTTTTAACGCTATCAGTAGCCTCTGTATAGTTTGAAGAATTCAAAGCTAACAAAGCGTAAGCAATAGGATTTGTCTGATTATTATTTTCATAATCAGCAAAATCTGCGAGTTCTTTAACCAAGTTATGTCCCTTGATATTTGTAGGATCAATACCATTTGGTTTTGCAGCTAAAACTACACGAGCAAGGTCAGATGGTGAAAGTGGTGAAAAGCTTGTAGATTCTGTGCTTCCTGCAAAGCTTGAAGTTATATAGCTTTCAACATACTTTGAATAGTCTGCACTACCCTTAAAGCCTGTAACTGCAAAAAGCTGATACATCCAGTCAATGTTAGTGTTTACAAGGATTGCATCATCTTCATCAGGCTCAACCTGAACATTTGCATCAAGCCATTTTAAATTAGCTTGAAGAGTTGCAGTTGCAAAATCCTTTGCGTTTACTGTTTCGCCTGCAAAAGCAGTTGTTACTATGCCTAAAAGCATAACAAAAGCCAATGCAAGTGATGTAAGTTTTTTCTTCATCTTTAAGTCTCCTTTTTCCCTTAATGTCAAAGGGTTATTTAATAATAAAATAAGCGAGCCTTATCGGCTCGCTTAAAATGATAACACAACAAACTTACCGAAATTGCAGAGCAAAATCGGTAAATATAATGCTACATATCTTTCCCACCGAAAGGTTTTATTCAAAGCAATTCGGCAGGTCTCCTGACTTAAAATCACCCTCACCGCAACCTTCTCACATAAAATGCAATGGTATAAAAAGCGGTTTGTCCTTCTCACAGTAGCGGGGGCTGTTACGGTTTTGCACCGTATTCCCTTTTAATTCAACGAAAGTTGAAACCGAAAAGCCGATATTTAATTTTTATGACCTTTCCCAAAGCCAAGAAGGTGTGGGAACTGTCTTTTTGTCGGTCTCTTTGAAAGTCAAAGCTCCCGTAGGACACATTTTAACACATTCTCCGCATCCATCGCAACCACTTTCATTAAGAGGTATGTCGAAAGCTGTTGAAACATAAGTGTTAAAGCCTCTGCCTACAAGTCCAAAAGCAGTAATGCCCTTTACCTCTTCGCAAACACGCACGCAAAGTCCACAAAGAACACATTTATCAGTATTGCGGACAAT
>JAILBY010000182.1 GCA_024680655.1 Clostridiales bacterium
CCATTAGAACGACGAGCACCTTTTTTAACAGAATCTAATTTAATTCCGTTGAGGTCACCCATCATCCAGCTAAACATACCTGCAAGTGTAGAAAGGCCGCCAATAGAATCAAGCGCCTTATCAACACTTCGCAAGTCAATGGATATAACGACATCCATGCTGATATTTGCTTTTGCAAGAACAAGGTCTAAGTAATCCAAAAGAGCAGAACATTGCTGCTCATAGGTCAAACAAGACCAATCCAAGTAGTTGTATTCGATATTATTCTTAGAATAATCGGCTTTCGCAAACGCACTCAACCCTGCCGTTAAGCTGGTAAGTATCATCACGAGAGCTAATACAAAACTCAGAAGTTTTTTTGGTGTCTTTCGCATTTTAAAAAAACCTCCTAATCAAATTCTGTGCTTTCGCACGAGTTTTTTTAGCAGCACTATTTTTGCGTAAGTGCCCAACGCTATGTTTGCATATTTTTTGAACTCATAGTACCCGTTTACTCCCCCATAGTTTTTTATTATATATAAATGTAATAGCATCTTTTCTGAATACGGGCCTTGTAAAACAGAAAAATTTCTAAAACATTCATATATCAACAAAACTCAATCGTAAAAAGGGTATACGAGTCCTATCAATACAGTTTAATTTTATACAAACTTTGAATAAAAGTCAATAGATTTTGGGCGAAATAAGAACTAATTTTTGCGATTTTTTGAATAATTTTATTGACATTCTCTATAAAATGTGTTAAATATAGAATGTGATAGTATCCGTTAGTATCCCTATTGCCTGTTTTATGAATAGGTATGAAGTTTACATATCGGGTAATGAACAATTATTATTTTAAAAGGAGAGACTAAAAAGACATGAAAAAAGGCAAAAAACTCTTAAGCTTGATTTTGTCTTTGGTTATGATTTTCAGCACAATTTCCTGTGCACTCATAGCCAACGCTGAATCAGCTAACAACAGCAACACAGCTGAATGGGTTACAGACTGTGATGCTCAGACCTCACTTGATGCACTTAACAAGCTTGTGGTAGACCTTGTTCCGCAGCTTCTTAACAGTGCTTCACTCAAATCCACACTTGAAAAATCTTTGAATATGAAGATTGACGCTAATACAGGCATCGGCGATGTCTTTGTTGCTGCCGCTCCATTACTTTATGGTATATTAGCAAAGGCTGGTATTTCAATTAATTCAGCTTTAGGTGGAGAAAACAGTCCTTACTTTGTATGGTCAGGCAATCCGTTCTATTATAATTATGATACAACGGAGCAAGCCACTTACAATCTTGGTTGCAAAGCTCCTGAATCAGGAAAGGTACTTCTTAATGCAGATGAAGATGCTACTGCTCTTGAAGTTTTACCTTATTTCTATTATAACAACGCAGCAACTGCATTCGGTGCTGACTGGACAACTTGGCCACAGTGGTTTGTAGATTTTTACATGGGTTATGATGCTTTCTTTAGTAATGCTGACTATGTTATTTACAGAGATGAAAATGGTCAAGAACAACAGATGTATCCTGGTGATTATTATCGCAAGATGATAAACACTTCTTATGTAAAGCATATCACAACAACTTACACTGATGATAACAATGATGTTCATGAAGTAGATAACCCAATAACTGTTACTTATGCTGCTAACAAGCTTTCGGCTTGCACAAAAACAATAACTGTTGTTGATGAAGATACTAATACCAGAACTGAAATGGCTCTTCGTGACCTTAATCTTTCTGCTGAACAACAGCTTCAATTCTTTGATAAATTTATTTCTAACTTTGTTACTAGCCTCGTTTCAGGCGAAGGTGAACATGTAAAGATTGGTACATTTGATTTGTCAAATTTGCTTCCTGTTGTTTTAAACAGTTTTGAAGAAAAATATGCTTCTCCTGCTGGAAATGAGTTGGGTGATATGCTCAATGGTGTTGTTGCAGGCCTTGCAAGTGATAGACCTGTTGACACAATAATAAATATACTTCCAGCTATTATTAAACTTGTTGACACTCTTGTACTTCCACTTGTAACACTCAACGAAACAAGTGCTGACATCTTGCTTTCTTTACAAAGCGGACTTATTGGAATGGTTGACAAAGGAACCGATACATTGCCAGCAATAATCGCTATGCTTCCATTGGATGTAAACAGAATTGTTACAAACGGTTCTTATGCTTATGATGCTTTCCTTTATACTGAAGATGGCGACGATGAAGGCGACGATGCAGATAAAATCATTTCTTATACAGAGTTAGTCAGAAATAAAACTACTAATGAATTGACAACAAAAGCTCAGGCTGAAAGAGATGCCATTTCAAACCAGGTTGAATCCATTGATTTCTCATTCCCAGGCGTTTTTGATATCTACGACTGGATTTGTGCAGACCGTGGTATTGAGCCAAATGCTATGATTTCAGACCTTATGAAATCAATCAAGGCTAAGGTTATTCCTGCTATTGAAAAAGGTGAAATTGACCTTAACGCAAATCTTGTTGATGGCATTGTTAAAATTTTGAACATTGCTGCTACTGAATTGTTCGGTGATGCTTGGCATCCAATTGACGAAAACATTCACAGCAAGATTGTTGATTTTACAAATAAAATCAGTTTGTCAACAGCAGAAAGAGATGCTCTTCGTGAAAGATATTATGTATTAATCAAAGAAAACGAAGACGGCACCAAAGAATATGATAAATCAGAATATTATGTAAAATCTTTAGAGGCTATACAGGCTAAAAAAGCAAGAGTTACACCTGCTGATCTTCTTGATAACATTCTTGACATAGCATTCAGCTTTATCAACCCGATTATCGCTTCTATTGAGCCAATAATCGACAAGTTCGCTCCTATGATTCTTGGCGATACAACATTATTGAACTCAATCAAAGATATTCTTGGTGGCTTTGGTGAAAACAGCGTATTGAACGATATTATCAACTCTGTTCTTAATATCGACCCTTCAAGCAAATATGCTTTCAAATTACCAACACTTACAAAGAATAATCTCTACTATGTTGTTTCTAATATCCCTGCTCTTATGGCTATGATTGAACAGTTGACAGCAGGCAGCGGTTCAGGCGACCCTGCAAAACAGCCAGAAGGCGAAAAATCATTGGTCGATAAAATCATTGAGCTCTTCTTAGATCCTGACGGCAACTACACACTTCCTACTCTTTCTGCTGAGCAGAAAGAATTTAAAGCAGGCTCAGCTGCTGATGTTGTTTATCCTTCAAGAGATGATACTCCAGATCCTAAGGCTTCTATGAACTACGCTGTAAGACAGTTCGATATCTTCCTTACAGGTTGTGATGTTGAAGGCTACGAGTACGAAGGCTTCCTTGATACTCTCACAAAGTGGGAAATCACAGACGAATATATAGCTAAGATCTTCCCTAACAAAGAAGCTGGCGGATATCGTTCATTCTACAACTACATTGTAAACAATGTATTCACTAACAAGGTAGTAAGTGCTGCCGTTGCAAATCTCTATGGTCTTATTGAAAACGCAACTACTGAAGCTGGTGAGCTTATCGGCAAGATTGTTGCTCCTATAATCGCTCCTCAAAGAGTTGCTTCTTTAATGGGTACAGATTGCGGCACAGAGGCTTATGCTACTCTTAATGCAATGAAGTCTTGGAAAGACTCTGACCTTCTTGATGTAAACTGGGGCTTTGAAGATGGCGACATCGACGCTTGCCTTGACAAGGTTGTTGTTCCATTCAGACTTGTTTCTCAGATTCTTAATATTGTTATGACAGACGCAGGTCTTGACCTCTATGAATTACTCTTATTACCTATCTTTGAATCAATCGGTGCTCCTGGCACTTACACATTAGCTGACTTCGATAAGGCTGTTAAGGACGGCGACAAGGATATCGCTCTTAAAGCTTTAATTAAGCCAATCGTTAAGGAAGCAGTTGCTATTGTTGACGCTCCTATGACTGAATTGACTAACCTTATTCCTCGCCTCGCTTACTTCGTTACAAGCGGTGCAGCAGGCAATATCTTTAAGAAGTTCCTTGATAATTTGAATGGTCTTCCAGATACTGTTCTTGATTTGGTTGATAAGGTAGTTGGCGGAGATACAAACACAGACAACTCTCAGCTTCAGCAGAGTGCTTTGCTTAGAGCTGATGCAGAAGGTACATCAACACAAACAGTATCTGCTCCTTCAGCTTCAAATGGCAGCGTTTCAAGAAATCTTATCAATACTATAACTAACGCATGCAACAGCATTTCTAACATTGATATTATCCCTGTTCTTAACAAGGTAATCGCTCTTGTTCTTAATCAGGATAACGATGGCACCCCAATTTCATTCGTACTTTCTGATGTTGACTGGGGCAGAGTTGCTGGCTTAGGTACTCCTACTAAGTTAGATCCTAACAGCACTTATGAAACAATCGTTCTTGATGACAACGGTGTAGTTCTTTGCGATGTAATGCATTATCTCTATGATAACCTTACAGACGAAGGAAACCTTGCAGCAATTTCAGCTCTCATCTCAGGCTTAGGTCTTGATGAAGGCACTATGGAAATCGTTGATATGGTTCTCGGTATGCTCACAACATTATCATTCGATGACCTCTGGTTCACAATCTATGACTTGTTGTTAAGCGGTATCCGTGTTCCTGGCATGGAATTCCCTAATGTTGACACAGGCGATTCTGATTTCGCATTTATAATCTCAATGTCAGCTGCTTCTCTTGCTGCTCTTTCTACTATGGCTTATGTTGTAGTTTCAAAGAAAAAGAAAAAAGAAGAAGCTTATGAAGCTGCTATGGTTAAATAATTGTTCATAACCCTTGAAAGCCACAGTGTAAAAACTGTGGCTTTCTTTTTTGCTTCTGAATATTAAAAATCTGCTCAAAAAAAGCACCGTAACCATTAGTTACGGTGCTTTTTTTGATTATTTATCGGATTATATGTTTATCAACGGAATTTCTCTGAATTCATCATTTTCGCTTCTTGCGTTCTTAACATCCTCATCCACAAGATTTATATTGAGCAACGCTGCAACAAGCTCCTCTATCGTATGGTTCATAGTGTTATATTCCATAGTCATAAGGAAAGCTCTGCCGCACTCCTTGATTATTGCATCTTTTGTTATATAGTGCCATATAGGCGTAATAAGATTTACATCATTTCTCTTTATGCTGAGAATTTCATCAAGCTCATAATTAAGCCATTCGTTTTTAATGAAATCATCAGATACGATTAGAATGCCTCTTTTTGCCCTTGTAAGACCGTTTTGTATCACTCTGGTCAAATTATCCCCCTGAGTCAATGCGAAGTCTTCTATACATATTTTTTTGCCTTTATACGCCATTGAATTTGCAAGTGGCTGAGCAATCTCTTTGTATCTGTCTTTTGCATAAGCGATAAAGAAATCAAATTCCTTTATGCCATAGCTGTTTGGATCAAGGTCAAGACCGAATTCGCTCTTGATGTCTTCTTCATCAACCGAGCCACCCGATGTAGAAACCTTCATAACGCCAACCTTGGTTGTGTCAAGCTTAGGCAATTTGCCTGAAAGCTTTCTTACTGCACACTTAGCTTCGCCAGGATAACCGCCAAAGTCAATAGTAACATACCAGTGAGCATCATAAGGCAAAGCAACCTTATAAGGAGAACTGTCAATGTGTCCGCCTATATATTTGTGACGCCTTGCATTTTTGTACTCAAAATAGTTTGGTGCGTCCATAATGCTGACATTAACCCCATCGCCTTTTAAAAGCACCTCTATTATTTCGCCTTTTTTGCAATTACCCATATCATACGCTCTGAAATTCAAAAAAACCACCTCTTACTAATGTTGTATCATATTGCAGATTTGTTTGAAGAATATTCCGACCATATCTGTAAAACGATTTTATCCGTTGCCTCGCACTCTTTTTCTGCAACAGGAGAAGAAGAAGCAATCGTTTTATTAAGATGTGTTCCGTCGTTATACTTTGTAACTGTTGATATATTTTCCTCGGCAAAACCAGCATCAACAATCTTCTTAACAGCCTCATCATAAGTAAGACCTGTAACATCAGGCATTACAACCGCCTTAGGTCCTGCACTTACAACAAGTGAGATATCAATTTTCTTGCCCTGAACAAAATCAACGGTTGAATATGCAGGTATGCTCTGAGAAATAACAACACCCTTTTCAACAGTCTTTGAGTATTCCTGCTGAACGCTAAAATTATATCTTGAAGTAAATGAAGTAGTAATTGAAATTTTATCGTAATTCTGCCCTACGAAATTAGGAACATCTACCGTTGACTGAACAGTTGGTGCCGTTGTTGGCTCATCATTTTTGGAAACAAAATTTTTAATAGGCTCTCTGAAAACAGTCAGACAAAGCACAATTATAATAACAAGTGCAAAAGCTGCACTTATAAGAGCTGCTTTAACGGCAGTTTTTTTGCTTTGACTTTTATTTTCGCCCTCTTTTTTCTCAGGCACTTGTTCTTCGCTTGTTCTTCTCGGTGCAGGGGTACTGAAATCAATGCCCGAGTTAATAATATTAGGCGAAGCTGAAAGCTCATCTCTTAATTGTTCAATTGTTTTCGTTCTTTCTTCTGGTAAAATCTGTAAAGCATTTACCATAGCATTTATAACATAAACAGGAATTGTTTCTGCAAAGCGTCCTGGTATCATCATTTTATCGTTTGTAACTCTTGCAGTCGCTTCAGGCGGTGTGCTTCCTATAAGTGCTCTGAACAAAACAGCCGCAAAGGAATATATATCCGTCCAAGGACCTTGCTGTCCCTCAAAGCCATATTGCTCAAAAGCGGCATAGCCCTGAAAAAGCTGTGCTGAAAGGTCGCCCCTTGCAGTTCTTGCCTGCCCTATGCTGAAACCTGTAATTCTCATCTTATTGTCAGAACCGATAATAAGAGTTGTAGGTGAAATTCCACGGTGAAGAATACCAGCTGAATGTAATGTACCAAGGGTTGAAAGCACGGGCATAAACAAAATTCTTGCCTGCTCCCAAGAAATATAGCCCTGATGCGTTTTCAAAAGGTAATCACGCAGAGTAATACCTTCCATATATTCAGAAATAGCATAAGCTGTTGAATTGTCCTCAATAATATCAAAAGCAGAAACAAGTGCTGATAAGCCTCTTAATCTTACAAGCTTTCTCCAAAGCTCGAGGAAGCTTTGCATACAATCTCTGTAAACAAGCTCACATCCTGCCATAGCTTTTAATTCAAGCGTTTTTTCATCTCTTTGTGCTATTGCCTCTGGCAAAAATTCTCTTATTGTAACGGGCATTTTTTGGTTTATATCCCAGCCCATATAAGTTGCACCATCACCATTAGAGTCGAGCAATTTACCAACAAGATAACGCTCTCCTATAATCGTTTTAAGAGGCAAATAAGGCATAATTTGCGGTGAATCTACAAAGAAACCACAGTATGGACATTGTTTGCTTTCGCCTATATCTTTCATACAGCCCATACACAAATTCTCAAAATTCATCATTAAGTTCAGTCCTCCTAACAAGGTGATTTTATAATATCAAAACGCTATATTTTTGTCAAACACCCCAGCCGTCAATATCTCCCGTCTGCAAGGCTTTAATTATTTTTTCACGAAGTTTTGGATATGTATGTTCAAGTTCTCTCAAAAGATTTTTCATATTTTCTCTTTCTGTAACGCCGTCGGCAGGACATTTGCTCTTAACAACAGGCAAATCAAAATTTCTCGCCGCCCGCTCAACATCTTTTTCATAAGCGAAAATCATAGGTCTTATCATATATAAATCTTTTCTTGAAAGATAGGAAATAGGTGAAAAGCAAGAAATCCTTGCACCGTTAAACAAATTCATAAGCAAGGTTTGAGCAGCATCGTCAAGGTGATGGCCGAGTGCTATTTTGTTACAGCCATATTCCTTTGCAAAATCGTGCAGAAGTCCTCTTCTCATTCTTGCACAAAGACTGCAAGGGTTGCTTTCCATTCTGTCCTGAAAAATTATTTTATAAAGCTCAGTTCTTTTTATATGATATTCAATACCTTGTGAGTTTAATAACTCTTCAATTTTTGAGTAGTCGCCCTGTTCATTGTTAAAGCAAGGGTCAATGGTTAATCCAACAACCTCATACTTTTTAGGGAAAAATCTTCTCATTTCATTGAGTGCTATAATCAAAGCCAGACTGTCTTTTCCGCCGGAAACACCAACGGCAATTTTGTCGCCGTCAGAAATCATATTATATTTTTCCATAGCCGAACGCATCTGGCTCATAAGTTTTTGCATATTATCGTTCCTTTTTAGGTATAAGTTTTACAGCAAAGCCGAGCGTACCTTTAAGACGTTTTTTAGTGTCAGGCTGCCAGAAGGAAATATCTGCCGCCTCAATGCCTTTTTCAGAAAGCTTTTCTTTAACCGCAACAAATCTTGAAGCAAAATCAATATAGTTCTTTCTTTGAGGGTTTGTCCATCCTGTTTCAGCGATTGCACTAAAACGAGGATAGCATTGAAAAGAAAGCTTTTCAAAATTATCTATAAACTCTGTCCATATAGCCGCCTCTACGCCTGCTATGTTTCTTCTGCCTATCTCATCAAGTGCTTTGTTGTCAGAAGGATTGTATTCGTATGTTTTCTTCAATGGCGTCATCTCAAAAGGATAATCGGCATAATAATGGAAGAAATCTGAAACTATAATGCGATTTCCACGATTAGCCCATTTCTGCCATAGAGCTTTTCTGTCAAGCCAGAACTGAATTGTTGCACTGTCATCTATCTTTCCAGAATAGAGTGCATCATTCCATAAGATAGTTTTTTTGCCTTTTGATTTCAAAAAGTTAATCACTCTATTTTCAAAATAAGCCTGCAATTGAATTTCATTGACTAAATCATTCTCTGCCATTTTCTTCTGACAATGCGGACAATTTTTCCAGTTTGCAGTTTTTATTTCATCTGAGCCGATATGGATATATTCATAAGGGAAAAGCTCTGCAATTTCTTCTAAAATATCGCAGACAAATCGGAAGGTCTTTTCCTTGCCTGCACAAAGGACATTCTTGAATATTCCGTTTTTGTTTGCAACCTCTGGTCTTTCATTGAAACAGGAATATTCGGGATATGCGGCAAGAACGGCAGTAATATGCCCTGGCATATCAATTTCCGGTATAACATCAATATATCTTTCAGAGCAGAAATCAACTATCTCTTTAACCTGGTCTTTTGTGTAATATCCGCTATGAACCTTATCGTTTACAAGAATTCTGCCAAAATTATCGCCCTTTCTTCTTGCACCTATTCCCGTAAGAAGCGGATATTTCTCAATTTGAATTCTGAAGCCTTGGTCATCAGATAAATGCCAGTGAAATTTATTCATCTTAAACATAGCCGCCGCTTCAACCATTTTTTTGATTTCCTCAACTGTCCAGAAATGCCTTGCACAGTCAAGCATAAAGCCTCTGTGTTCATAGCGTGGCTCGTCAATAACCGAAACATACGGCAGTTGATTCCCGTATTGCATTATCAACTGTTCAAGCGTTTTTCTCGCATAAAAAAGTCCCTTTTGTGTTGAAGCGATTATCTTAACACCTTCTTCGCTAACAAAAAGAGAATAGCCCTCGGGATTTTTCACTCTGTCACTT
>JAILBY010000190.1 GCA_024680655.1 Clostridiales bacterium
TATTGAAAATCTATTGAAAAACAATTTTTATAGTGGTAAAATAAATCGATATATTTTTTGGTTAAGGAGTTTTTGAAATGGGAAATGTTACAATTACAAATCACCCACTTATTCAGCACAAGCTTACTCTTTTAAGAGATAAAAACACAGGTTCTAAGGAATTCCGTGCTCTTGTAAGCGAGATTGCAACTCTTATGTGCTACGAAGCAACAAGAGATTTACCTTTGAAAGAGGTTGAAATTGAAACACCTATGGCAGTTGCAAAAACAAAGGTTATTTCAGGTAAAAAGCTTGCAGTTATTCCTATTCTTCGTGCAGGTTTAGGTATGGTTGACGGTATGCTCACTCTTATTCCGTCAGCAAAGGTAGGTCATATCGGTCTTTATCGTGATCCTGAAACAAAAAAGCCTGTTGAATATTATTGCAAAATGCCTAATGATATAGAAGAGCGTGAGGTTATTGTTGTTGACCCTATGCTTGCTACGGGCGGTTCAGCTATTGATGCTATCGGTCAGATTAAACAGCGTAACCCAAAATCAATCAAGTTTATGTGCATAATTGCAGCACCAGAAGGTCTTGACGCTCTCACAAAGGCTCATCCTGATATTGACATTTTCTGTGCAAACCTTGACGAAAGACTTAACGAGCATTCTTATATTATTCCTGGTCTTGGCGATGCAGGTGACAGAATTTTCGGTACAAAATAATTGATAATAATATTAAAAAGTACAGCCCGTATGGACTGTACTTTTTTTATGCTTTATTTTAAGAGTATATCAAAGGCTCTTTTTCAGGTTTTGTTTCTGAAACGGTCAATGCTTCAAGATAAGTCTTTTCAGCGTTTGAAATAAAATCTTTATTGTTTGTATGAAGAATGGCGATTATATCGCCTTTTTCTATTTTATCTCCCGTTTTTGCCTTGATTGTAATACCTGCTGAATAATCAATACTGTCCTCAACCTTTAATCTTCCAGCACCTAAAAGGCAGGAAGCAATACCGATTTTTTCAGTATCCATTTTTTTGATATATCCGCTTTCTGTTGCTTTAAGCTCATATTCAATGCTTGCCTGAGGGAAGAGCGACGGATTATAAATCCATTCTTTATTACCGCCCTGAGCCTCAACCATAAGAGCAAGCTTTTCAAGAGCAGAACCATCGTCAATAGCAGATAAGACAAGTTGTCTTGCTTGTTCTATATCGTTTTCAAAGCAAAGACTTATCATATTAGCGGCAAGGGTAACGCAGACCTCTTTCAAATCGTCGTCTGCCTTGCCGTTTAAAAATTCTATTGCCTCTTTAACTTCAAGACTGTTGCCAACAGCGTGACCTAATGGTATATCCATATTAGTTATAACTGCTCTTGTGTTTCTTCCAGCACCGTTGCCGATTTCAACCATAGTTTTTGCAAGCTCCTTTGAGCCTTCAAGCGTTTTCATAAAAGCACCACTGCCTGTTTTTACATCGAGCAATATGTTCTGTGCACCAGAGGCGAGTTTTTTGCTCATAATGGAAGAAGCGATAAGAGAGATATTATCAACAGTTGCCGTAACATCACGCAAAGCGTATAATTTTTTATCGGCAGGGGCGAGGTGACCTGTCTGACCAGCCACGCATAAGCCGATTTTATTAACCTGATTTATGAAATCCTCAACGCTTATAGCAGTTGAAAAGCCTTTTATGGACTCTAATTTATCAATCGTTCCGCCCGTATGTCCAAGCCCTCTGCCAGACATTTTTGCAACCTTACAGCCAGCAGCGGCGGCAATAGGTGCAACAATAAGTGTTGTTTTATCTCCGACACCGCCCGTTGAATGTTTATCAACACATTTTCCGTCTATTCCTGATAAATCAATCATATCGCCAGACTTTGCCATAGCAAGAGTGAGGTTTACGGTTTCCTCTTTGTTCATTCCCTGAAAAAATATTGCCATAGTTAAAGCAGAGGCTTGATAATCGGGAATTTCACCCTTTGTATAGCCTTCAATGAAAAAATCTATTTCTTCCTTTGAAAGCATTTTGCCGTTGCGTTTGTTTTCTATAATATCATACATTCTCATAAGCAACACCCCGATTAAGATTATTCTTCAAGCACAAAGCTTGCAGGCAAAAGCTCACCAAGAGAATACTGGGCATATTCATCTGTATCTGTGCCAAGATAAATTTTAAAATCAAATGAACAGAATTCGCTCATAACTTGTCTGCATACACCACAAGGGGGACAAGGTATTTCAAAATTGCCATCTTTTCCGCCGACTATCGCAATAGCCTCAAATTCTCTTTCGCCCTCTGAAACAGCCTTGAAAAAAGCAGTTCTTTCGGCACAACAAGAGGGGGAGAAAGCGGCATTTTCAATGTTACAGCCAAGATAAACTTCACCGCTTTTTGCAAGCAAAGCAGCACCGACTGTAAAGCTTGAATATGGTGAATAAGAATATTTTGCAGCTTCTTTTGCTTGCTCTATAAGTTCAAGTACATTCATAAAATCACTCCATTATTTTAGATTTAAAGCTTATTCCGTCTAAGCTGTTTTCAATTTCAAAAATATCAGCAATAGTTTTTCCTATGTCGCAAAAGCCTTTTCTTGTGCCGAGATTTTTGTTCTTTTTGATACAATTGCCATATATCAAAAGAGGTATATATTCTCTTGAATGGTCTGTGCTCTCAGTGCCAGGGTCACAACCGTGGTCGGCAGTAATCATAAGAATATCATCTTTTCTGAGCCTTGGAATAAATGAAGAAAGCCATTCATCAAATTCAGCCGTTGCGTTTGCGTAGCCGTCAACATCGTTTCTGTGACCATAGAGCATATCGAAATCAACCAAATTGACAAAGCAAAGTCCGTTGAAATCCTTTTCAAAATATTGCTCGGTCTTTTTCATACCATCTTTGTTGCCTTTTGTATAGATGTACTCGCTTATGCCACTGTTTGCAAAAATATCTTTTATCTTGCCGACAGAAAGGGTATCATAGCCATTTTTTTGCAAGACATTGAGAATGGTATCCTTTGGCGGAACGAGTGAAAAATCGTGACGATTAGAAGTCCTTGTAAAGCCGTCCTTTGCAGAGCCTATGAATGGTCTTGCAATAACTCTGCCTACTGCGTGTTCGCCACAGAGAATTTCTCTTGCTTTCTTGCAGTAATCATATAGAAGCTCAACGGGGACAACATCTTCGTGTGCGGCAATCTGAAAAACACTGTCAGCCGAAGTATATACAATCAAAGCACCTGTTCTGATATGCTCTTCGCCATAATCGGCAATAACCTTTGTACCTGAATATGTGCTGTTACAAAGAACTTCTCTGCCCGTTGCCTCTTTGAATTTATCAATAATTTCTTTCGGGAAGCCGTTTGGGTAGGTGGGGAATTTCTTTTCAGAAACAAGACCTGCAATTTCCCAATGCCCAGCGGTTGTGTCCTTGCCCTTTGACAATTCCTGAAATCTGCCGAAAGCACCGTCAATATTTTTCAAAGGCTCTTTGCAGTTGACTCCATCAATGTTAAAAAGTCCGAGTTTAGCAAGAGTATCCGCTTTGAATTTTTTTGAATGTGAGATACTTGCAAGAGTGTTTGAGCCTTTGTCACCGAATAAATCAGCGTCGGGGGCTTCGCCTATACCAAAGCTGTCAAGAACAATTAAGAATATACGCTTTTTCATAATAATCCCTCCATTGAGAGTTTATTCTTGCTCTTTTACTATTTTTACTATTGAACTTGTTCCAAGCCTCTGTGCACCGAGGTTTATAAAATCCTCTGCATCTTTAAGAGATTTTATACCGCCAGCGGCTTTTATTTTCAATGGCTCTGTTATATTTTCAGCAAAAAGCTTAATATCTTCACGGGTTGCACCGCCTGTTGAAAAGCCTGTTGAGGTCTTTATGAAATCGGCACCAGACTCTGAAACGACCTTGCACATTTTAAATTTTTCATCGTCTGTCAGTAAGCAGGTTTCAATGATTACCTTTAAAAGCTTGCCGTTGCAAGCCTGCTTTACGGCTTTGATTTCTTGAAGCACATTGTCGTATAAGCCAGCTTTTACCCAGCCGATATTTATAACCATATCAATTTCATCAGCACCGTTGTTTACAGCGTCTGCTGCTTCAAGACACTTGACAACGCTTGTGCAATAGCCATTAGGGAAGCCTATAACTGTGCAGATTTTAACCTTTTCTTTTGCATATTTCTTTGCCTGCTCAACAAAGCAGGGAGGAATACAAACACTTGCGGTTTTATATTTTATTGCATCATCTATTATTTGTTCTATATCTTCCCAAGTTGCTTCTTGCTTTAAAAGAGTGTGGTCAACCTTTGAGAGTATTTCTTCTATCTGCATTTTTATCATCGCCTTTTAATTTTTTATAGCCGTATTATCTAACAAGCTTTTGATTTGTAAAAACAAGTTAAAGGCTTATTTTTTACGGTATTCCTTAATATAATATTACAATAATTTGACTGTAAAATCAATTATTTTTAACAAAAATAGCCAAAGAGCCACTTCGTAAAAAGTGGCTCTTTGACTTAGAAGGCAATATATTAAGAGAAATTTTACTGTTTTTTATCTGCTTGCTTTGAATACTTTTTGAGATAAACAAAACGCATCAAATGTGTATCAATAAAGCCAAGCGGATTTACATTGTCGAATAATTTTGCACCGATTACTGTCTTACAGTTTTTCTCAACAACCATTTCAGTTGCTTGTGCATCATACATTGACGGGCCACAGCATAAAGCACCGTTATCTTTAAGTAAAACTGCACTGCGACCTTTCATTTTCTTAACAACCTTTGAAGCAGTTTTTTCTGCATTCTTCGGATCATAAACTGCAACCTTTAATGAACAACCAGCAATCTGAGCAAAGTCATCAAGTAAAGGCTTAACGGTTTTGCCAATCTGAGAAAGAGTCCAGATATCGTCCTGTTTTGAGTGGATGATACCGTTAACATCTGCTCTGTTAAGATAGATTGCACGGTGTAAAGCAGCCTCAGGAGGACATACGCCTGAAAGAACAATTCCGTCCTGAATGTTTACAGTTGCATAGTTTTCTTTGCTTTCATCAGAATAAATCTTGAAGTTGTTGCCCTCACGCTCACTTATATAAGCGTTGATTATTTCAGCAGAGCCTTTTGATTTAGCTGACTTTGCAAGTACATATTCATTAACTGCTTTAAGGCTGTCTGCAACCTTGCCTGTAAGAGAACTGCATTCATCAAGGATGAACTTTTCGCAAACCTTTTCAAGCTCGTTTGCAACAACAAAAGCATCTTCAAAATTGTCACCAAGACATACAGCACCGTGATGAGCCATCATAATAGCCTTGCTGTTAGATGAAGCGATAGCAGTTGCAACGCCCTTGCGGAGTTTGCCTCTTCCTGGCAAACCATAGGTAGCAAGAGGAACCTTGCTGCCGATTATAGCGGCACTTTCTGCTGAAAGCTTGTTTATATCAACACCAAGAGTGCTGACAACAGATGCGTTTGTCTGATGAGTATGAATAACAAAATTACAATTACTGCGTAATTTATAAGCCTCAGCGTGAATACCTTTTTCAGAAGAAGGCTTGCGGCCGCTTTGGTCATAAGATAAATCAGCAATATTTACAAGAACGATATCGTTAGGAGTAAGAGCCTCGTAAGGAATACCACTTGGAGTTATAACAAACTGTGTTTCACTTACACGACAGCTTACATTACCCCAGGTACGAGCAACAAGACCGCTTTCTACAAGTTTTTTGCCGGCATCTACAACCAACTCTTTTGCTTGCATAATATCCATATTTTTTTCTCCTTTTGCCGTTATAGATAATACAAGGGCAAGAGGAGTCCTGCCCTTGTTGTGTTTTTGTTATCTGATTAGCCCTGCTTGATTGAAACATTCTCGAAAACTTTATCAAACTGACTGAGCGCCTGGTCGATAAGTTCAGGAGTGTAGGCAGCACTTGTGTAAAGACGGCTACCAGCAAGTGTAACAAGACCTTCTGCCATATAAGCAGCGCCCATATGAGTCATAACTGTCTTTCTTTCTGATGTAGCGTCAAGAACTGAAGGGATAGTCCAAGGTTTCTTCCAGTTGATTGAAAAATGTAATGTACCAACTGTTTCAAGGTGACAGATAGAACCTTCATTCCAGCAAACGAATGGAAGGTTATGTTTAGCAACAAGCTTTTTAAGACCCTCTGTAAGACGGTCACCCATCTGACCTGCAACCTGACAAGCGTTAGTCTTGTCAATCTTTTCAAGTGTATAATAACCGGCACAGCAAGAAAGTGGGTTAGCAGTCATTGTACCGCCTGTGAATGCCTTGTGGATTTTCTTGTCGCCAGTAGCGTCAAGACCAGCACCAAGGTATTTCATATATTCTTTCTTACCGCCTAAGCCGCCGGCACCTGGATAGCCACCAGCGATAACTTTACCGAAGATTGTAAGGTCAGGAGATACACCGAAGTAACCCTGAGCACCTGCCATACCGATACGGAAACCTGTAACAACCTCATCAAATATAAGGAGTGCACCATATTTACGGCAGAGTCTTTCAACACCCTTATTGAAATCATAATCAACAGGAGTTGAACCACTTTCAGGACCAACAGGCTCAATAAATACAGCTGCTGTGCCACCACGGAATTTATTTGCAAAAAGCTTTCTTTCAAGGTCATCAAGGTCACCTGGGAAGAATTCCTGAGTATGCTTGAAGAGATAGAGAGGAACACCGTGAGCCTGAGTGAACTTAGAACCAGGGATACGGATGCCGTAACCTAACTGGTCAGACCAACCGTGATAAGCACCACCCATTTTAATTATGTTCTTTTTGCCTGTTGCAAGACGAGCAACACGAACTGCTGTCATACAAGCTTCTGTACCTGAACCCTGCATACGGAACATATCAACTGTTTCTATTGAATCAGAGATTTTCTTTGCAAGTTTATATTCATATTCATGGAAAAGACCTGTTGAAGGTCCGCAGGTATTGAGAAGGTCAATAACCTGTTCACGAATTTCTTTATCATTTGAGCCGAGAACTGTTGGACCACCTGCTTGAAGGAAGTCGAAATATTTGTTGCCATCTATATCATAAAGGTAGCAACCATCAGCCTTGTTGAAAACAAGAGGGAACGGATAGTTGAAAGCAAGGTTATGCTGAACACCGCCGGGGATAATCTGTCTTGCTTCTGTAATCATTGCTTTTGATTTAGAGCATTTCTTTTCATAATAATTTTCTTCATACTTTTTGAGAGCTTCATCATTAACTGTATAAATAGGTTTTTTGATGAGTTCGTCAAGCTCTCTATTGACTGCTTTTGCGTCATGATACTGTGAAATTGCAAATCTTGTGTCCATGGGTTTTGCCTCCTGATTTTTAGATTTTTTTTCGTGCTCACGATAAAAGTGAGTCATAATTCACTTTTAGTATAACACATTTTTACAATATGTCAAATATTTTTATAAATATTTAAAATTTTTTAACATTTTGTCTTTTCAAAACGATTTTTTTGTGGTAAAATACAGAATATAAAGTTATGAGTGAGTGCTCACTCAATTAACTCAATAATAAAAATAAAGGTGGTTTTTTGATGGCGGAAGACTCAATTTTTTCTCAATACCATAAAAGCACTTTTGATAATATTCCGGTTGAAAAGAGAAACAGAATTTTAGATGTTGCAACAAAAGAGTTTGCGAATAAAGGCTTTGAAAACGCTAATATAAATAATATAGCTCGTGATGCAGGTGTTAGTGTTGGCTCTTTATATAAATATTTCAATACTAAACAGGACTTGTTTTTGATGACAGTTCATATGGGTGTTGATTCACTTGAACATGTTCTTATCAATTATATAAAGTCAAGTGACAGTATAACTGAAAAACTTGAAAACATTATAAAAGAAATACAGGTTACATCAAGAAAGTTTTCTGAACTTATAAAGCTTTATAATCAGATGACAGTTGAGGGAAATGCAGAACTTGTCAAACAGATTTCTGTTGATATGGAAACAGTTTCATCAAAAACCTATTCTGCACTTATTAGACAAGGTCAGAAAGACGGCGAAATCAGAAAGGATATAGATCCTGACTTGGCAGCTTTTATGTTGGATAATCTGTTTATGTCACTTCAATTTTCTTATGCTTGCGATTACTATAAAGAACGCTTTAAGGTTTACGCAGGCGAAGATGTTTTTGAGAAAGATGATTTTGTTGTAAAACAAATGGTTGAATTTATAAAATCAGCTTTTTCAAAGTAATAATGGTTTAATTTTATTTATTTAAGTAATAAACTCTTGGGAGGAATAAAAATGGCAACACCTACTTACACCATAACATATGATATAGGAACAACAGGCGTAAAAACCTGCTTGTTTGAAATTACCAATGTTATTAAGCTTGTGGCTTCTGCTATGCAGGGCTATGACCTCTATGTTTTTCCGGACGGCGGTGCAGAGCAGGACCCTAATCAATGGTGGGACGCTATGTGCCAAACAACAAAGGAAGTTATGAAAAAATCTCCCGTAAAAAAAGAAGAAATTTCAGGCCTTTCTTTCTGCTCACAGATGCAGGCACTTGTGCTCGTTGATAAAAATGGTATTGCTGTAAGGCGTGCTATGAGTTATATGGACCAGAGAGCAAGAGAAGAACTTAAAGCAGGTATTGCTTACGGTCCTCAAATTGCAGGTGCTAATATAATCAAACTTCTTAAATCACTTAAAGCAACAGGTGCAGTTGCAGCAAGTGTTAAAGACCCTGTATGGAAATATAAATGGGTTGAGGCACACGAACCTGATTTATTTAAGCGTACATATAAATGGCTCGATGTTAAAGATTATCTTATCTGCCGTATGACAGATAGATTTACAATGACAAGGGATTCAGCTTTTGCTACTATGCTTTATGATATTCATAAGTGCGAATGGAGTAAAACTGTTTGCGATATGCTCGGCGTTAATATGGAACATCTTCCTACAATTATCAAAACAACCGATAAAGCTGGTGAGCTTACTGCAAAGGCTGCGTCAGAGCTTGGTCTTGCAGAGGGAACAGCCGTTTTCGGCGGTGGCGGAGACGCATCTCTTATCGGTGTAGGTGCTGGCTCGGTTTCTCTTGGTGATACTCATATGTATTCAGGTACATCAGGCTGGGTTTCAACAGTTACAGACAGAAGTGTTGTTGATACAAGTGCTATGATAGCTGCAATAGTGGGTGCAGAGCCAGGCAAATATAATTATTTTGCAGAGCTTGAAACAGCAGGTAAGTGCTATGAATGGGTAAAAGACCATCTTGCACTTGACGAAATAAACATTTACCTTAAAAAGACACATGTTGCTGACAGTCAGGAAAGCGTATATACAAACTTATACGATTATCTTTCTGATATAATCTCAGAGGTACCAGCAGGCTCAGGCGGTGTTATATTTACCCCTTGGCTTCACGGTAACCGTTGCCCGTTTGAAGACCCTAATTCAAGAGGTATGTTCTTCAATATAAGCCTTGAAACAGGTAAGCGTGAGATGATACGCTCTGTTTTGGAGGGTATATGCTTCCATCTTCGTTGGCTTCTTGAAACAGAGGACAAAAAGGTTGTTACATCAGATGTAATTCGTTTTGTTGGTGGCGGTGCATTGTCTGATGTTACTTGTCAGATTCTTGCCGATTGCCTTGGCAGAACTGTTGAAACAGTTGACAGCCCACAAAATGTTGGTGCAGTTGGTGCGGCAGTTGTTGTTGCAGTTGGTCTTGGAATTATCGATACTATTTCAAATGCAAAGAGCCTTGTTCCTGCAAGTAAGGTGTTTAAGCCTAACTTTGCAAATAAGTGGGTATATGATAAAAACTTTGAGGCTTACAAAATTCTCTATAAGTCAAATAAAAAGTGCTTCGGAATTCTCAATAATCAATAAAATATTAAAACGGATAGTTTGCGAACTATCCGTTTTTTTTTAACTGCTTATGAACAATTTTTGACTTATTCAACGCAAGTTGGTTTATTATTTTACTTTTTTAAATTTTTGTTATACAATATCTCTGTTATTTTTGAAAGGGGTGAATTGCTTTGCATAGAGAATATCTTGGAAGTGATATATCTGTCTTTACAAGCGAAAGCCATCAGTTCGGAACAGATGCAATTCTTCTTGCTGATTTTTCAAGACCGAAAAAGAATGATAAGGTTTGCGATTTAGGAACAGGCTGTGGAATAATACCTATGCTCTGGTGCAGAAGCAATAAATCTCAGAATATATCTGCCGTTGATATTCAGCCTCTTGCGATAGAGCAGCTTAACAAGGCTATTGAGCATAACAAACTTGAAAATGTAAAGGGCTATAATTGTGATTTGAGGCAGATAAAAGATACCTTGCCACACGCAACGCTTGATTTGGTGACAATGAATCCACCCTATAAGCCCGTTGACAGCGGAATACAGAGCATTTCAGAGGCAGAGAAAATAGCAAGGCACGAGGTTTGCTGTAATATTGATGATGTTGTCAATGCGGCAAAATATTTGCTTAAATTCGGCGGTAGGCTTTGTATGTGCCATCGTCCTGAAAGACTTTGCGATATTTTTGTTGCTATGAGAAATGGGAATATAGAGCCGAAGAAAATCAGATTTGTCTGTCAGCATTATGGCGACGCACCTTGGCTTGTGCTTGTTGAGGGGAAACTCGGTGGTAAATCGGGGCTGAAAGTAGAAAAAGATTTGATTATGAAGAACAATGATGAAAGCGACTCGGCTGAAATAATCGAAATTCTTGGAGATTACAGAGAAGCAGTTGAAATAAATAAGGGAGAAAAACAATGAGTGGAAAGTTGTATGTTTTAGGAACACCGATAGGTAACTTGGGCGATATATCACCAAGAGCACTTGAAACGCTTGAAAACTGTGATTTTATCGCTGCCGAGGATACAAGAGTTACGCTGAAACTTTTAAATCATTTTGATATAAAAAAACCGCTTGTAAGTTATTACGAACACAATAAGCGTGAGAAAGGCAACGATATAATCAACAGAATATTAAATGGTGAAAACTGCGTTATCGTTACCGATGCGGGTATGCCTGCGATTTCTGATCCTGGCGAAGATTTGGTGGCACTTTGCCATTCAAAAGGGATAACCGTTTGTGCAGTTCCTGGCCCTACTGCATTTGCAACGGCTCTTGCAATTTCAGGCTTGCCAACAGGTCGTTTTACCTTTGAGGGCTTTCTGAGTGTTACAAAAAAGAGCAGAAAAGAGCATCTTGAAGATATAGTGAATGAACATAGGACAATGGTTTTTTATGAAGCACCACACAAACTGCCTAACACTCTTATAGATTTATATAAATATTTAGGCGATAGAAGAATTGCTATTGTGCGTGAAATAACAAAAATTCACGAGGAAGTAATACGGACTACTCTTGCCGAGGCTTGTGAAAAATATAAGGACGGAACGCTCAAAGGCGAGATAGTGCTTGTTATAGAGGGTGCTGAAAAAGAAGCAGAGGAAGAATATACTCTTGAAACTGCCGTTGAATTTGCAAGGGAGCTTGTTGAAGAAAAGGGCTTGTCCGTCAATGAAGCGGCAAAACAGGCGGCAAAGATAAGTTCAATTAAAAAAAGCGATATTTATAAAGCATTACAGGGGTGATTATATGGAATACTGGTATTTATGGCTTATATTAGCGGTGCTGATAGTTGCATTTATATTCGGCTCTTTTAAGGCGAGTGAATCTTCAAAGAAAAGAAGAGCACAGATGAAAAAACAAATGGAGTATTTTGACCATTTGAAAATGTTGAAAAAAGATTATAAGGATTTTGACTGCGAGAAAATTGAGCAATACGATAATCAAACGCTTCTTGAGGGCGTAGCTTTTTATGTTCAGAGTTTTCTTGAAACCTTTGACGATATTCAGATGAAAAAGGAATTTGAAAAATTGAATACGCCTTTGAAGTATATCTATACTGTCAACTATCTTTTTGAAGATTCGGCAGAGGGCGGATTAAGGCAGTTCTTCCAGCTTAACGGAAATCAGCTTTGCTCACTTGTTTGCCCTGCTGTTGATGAGATTTTTGAAAACGAAGAGCTTTCGGCTGTTGTGAAAAAAGAATGGGAAATGTTTGATGAGGACAGCGATGTTTCTATTGATTATGAAAAAATAGACAGCCTTGATGAAGAGTTTAAAAATATAACAGAAAAGCTTGATTTTAAGAAAATCGGAGCAGATTATGCTATAAAAAGCAAAAACTTTTTAAAAATAATAAGTGAGTAAATTATATGAAAAACGGAGCAAAAGAGAGAAAAAAAGAGATTGTAAAGCGTAAATTAAAATTTTGCAAAATTTTTCTTGACACTTAGAAATCATTGTGCTAATATATCTCTTGCATGATATTTCAAAAGATTTAATTGGAGGTAAGTTTATGTCAACTTATATGCCTAAAGCTGCTGACATCACACGCAGCTGGTATGTGCTTGATGCTGCTGATAAGCCACTCGGCCGTGTAGCTGCTGAAGCTGCTACTCTTCTTCGTGGTAAGCATAAGCCAACATTCGTACCACACGCAGATTGCGGAGATTTCGTTATCATTATAAACGCTGATAAGGCTATTCTCACAGGTAACAAAATTAACCAGAAGATGTACTATCATCACACAGGTTATATCGGTAATATGAAAGAGGTTAAGTATTCAACTCTTATGAAAACAAAGCCTGAATTCGCTATGACTAAGGCTGTTAAAGGTATGATTCCTTCAACAACTCTCGGTCGTGCTGCTATGACAAGACTTCATGTTTATGCTGGCAGTGAACATCCTCATGCTGCTCAGAAGCCTGAGACATGGGAATTTTAATGAAGGAGGGTAAATAATATGTACGAAACAAATTATTTCTACGGTACAGGTCGTAGAAAGAAATCAGTTGCAAGAGTTCGTGTTTATGAAAACGGAACAGGTAAAATTACAATTAACGATAGAGATATTGATGAATATTTCGGTCTTGATACATTAAAGCTTATCGTTCGTCAGCCACTTGAAATCACTGACACACAGAATAAGTTTGATATTGTTTGCCGTGTAAGCGGTGGTGGCGTTACAGGTCAGGCTGGTGCTATCCGTCACGGTCTTTCAAGAGCACTTCTTCAGTTCAACGAGGAACTTCGTCCAGCTCTCAAAAAAGCAGGCTTCCTTACTCGTGACCCAAGAATGAAGGAAAGAAAGAAATACGGTCTCAAAGGTGCTCGTCGTGCACCTCAGTTCTCAAAGAGATAATCTTTGGAAACCCATATTTTTTCAAACAAAAGCCCGATGTATGTCGGGCTTTTTATGTTATCATATTTTTTTATTTGAGGAGGTTATAAAAAATGAAAACAATAGGTATAATAGGCGGAATGAGCTACGAATCAACACTTCACTATTACGAAAGAATAAATAATCAGGTTAATAAGCTTGCGGGTGATTTAAACTGTGCAGAGTTGATTATATATAATGTAAACTTTCAGAATATCAGAAAACTTATGCTCGAAGAACAATGGGATAAAATCAGCGAAGAGATTTCAAGAATAGCAAAGGTTTTGGAAAATGCTGGTGCGGACTATATTGCTATTGCAACAAATACAGTGCATAAGATAGCCGATTATGTTCAAAATCAGATAAATGTACCTTTAATTCATATTGCAGATGCCGTTGCAGAAAAGTGCAAGGAAAGTCAGGTGCTCAATGTAGGGCTTTTAGGCACAAAATATACAATGGCAGAAGATTTTTTAAAGGACAGATTAAAACAAAATGGTTTACAGGTTTTTGTTCCGAGTGATGAAAAACAGATAGATGAAATTAACAGAATAATTTTTGAAGAATTGTGCAAGGGCGAGATAAAAAAAGAGTCAAAGCAATATTTTGTTGATACAATAAATGATATGATAGAAAAGGATAATATCAGCGGAGTAATATTAGGCTGTACGGAAATAGAAATGCTGGTAAAGCAGGAAGATTTAACTATCCCTATGTTTGATACTACTCAGGCACATATAGATTCTATCGTAAATTATTCTTTGGAAAAGACAAAATAAAAAACGGACAGCAGAGTGCAAGGCTTTATACTCTGTTGTCCTTTTTTGATTGCATTATTGTATTATTTTTTCTGTTTGTATATAATAAAAACAAGTTGTATTTAAGATAAGGGG
>JAILBY010000197.1 GCA_024680655.1 Clostridiales bacterium
CCATATCCATAACTTCTTCGTTTTCAATAATGTCAGCCAAAATTTCAACCTCCAACTATAACTTAGAAAAGCTATATTATTTATAAATTTGTTCTCTTTAACAATGTAGAACAAGAAATCTGAGAAATATATATCACTCTGCCGCCGTCTTTTTTTCTGCATAAAACAAAAGATTTTGGCAATTCATAGGAAACATTGAAAACCTCGCCGTTTTTTTCCGCCTTTGCAAGAAAATCTCTTGTTGGCTTTGAAACGGTAGTATTTTCAATATCAAAAATTCCTATTATATCATTTGAGGAAACAACTGTGTCCTGCCCTAAATGCAAATACATAAGCTTACACCTTTAATTTTCCATTTTCGATTTTAAAAGCCTTGCCCTCACACATTCTCAAAACAGAATCAGGCTCACAGCAGGTGATAAAAACCTGCCAACCGTCAATATGATTAAGAATATAGTCTTGTCTGTTAATATCAAGCTCACTCATAACATCATCAAGTAATGCAACGGGCTGTTCACCGCCAACACTTTTTATAAGAGAAGCCTCGCTCATTTTAAGAGCAAGAGCACCTGAACGCTGTTGACCTTGTGAGCCGAATGAACGGGCTGAAACCTTATCAATGGTTATATTAAGGTCATCTCTGTGAGGACCTATTGATGTACTACCGCAAAAAATATCATTTTTACGGGCTTTTAAAATTGATTGTTTAAGCTGATTTTTTATATCTTCAATAGACGAATTACAGTCTATCTGAGCATTTTGAAGATAGGAAACATCAAATTCTTCACGGCCTTGTGAAAGTCCTGAATATATTTCCTTTGCACTTTCATTGAGAAGTGCGATATATTTCATACGCTGGTCTATAATAACAGCACCAAGCTGACAGAGTCTGTCTTCCCATATTTCAAGAGTATCAAAAAGCTCTGAATGGTAATTGACATCCTTTAAAAGAGCATTTCTTTGAGAAAGTACCTTTGAATATTCCTTGATATAGCCTGAATATTTAGGCTTTAACTGACAAATAGCAGTATCTATAAATTTTCTTCTTTCAACAGGTCCGCCCTTAACAAGATTAAGGTGAACGGGTGAAAAAACCATAGCAAGAAATTTTCCCACAAGCTTTGAACAAGCGGTTAAATCAACGCCGTTAAGCTGTGCGTGCCTTTTGTCACTTATTTTAATAGTTGCGTTCTGTTGCCTTTCCTCGCCGAAAAAATCAAGAGAAAGGCAGGAAAAATCCTTTTCAAAATTTATAAGCTCACTGTCTTTTGCACCTCTGAAGCTTTTACAGCCTGTAAAAAGCCACATAGCTTCAATAAGATTTGTTTTGCCCTGTGCATTTTCGCCGTAGATAACATTAACGCTTTCAGAGGGCTCTATTGAAATATTCTCAATATTTCTGTAATTTTCAACATTGAGTTTTAAAATTCTCATTCGGTAACCCTTACCTCATAGATTTTTCTGTTAAATTCAACCTTATCTGAATTATGAAGTTTTTTTCCACGCATTGTGCAAACTTCGCCGTTTACTTTAACCTCGCCGTCCTGAATAACAATCTTTGCGTGACCGCCACTCTGAACAAGATTGCAAAGTTTAAGAAAAGCGTCAAGCCTGATAAATTCAGTATCAATGCTTACTGTTTCAGTCTTTTTTTCAGCAACCTTAACCTTAATTTTCATTTTTTAACCTCACAGGTAATACAAGGAAAATAAAGCTTTCACCCTCAACAGGTAAAATTATAATCGGTGAAGTTGAATTGTTGAGCTTTATTCTGACTTTATCAGTATCACTCGCTTTAAGTGCATCAATAATAAATTTATTGTTAAAGCCGATTTCAACTCTTGGACCTTCAATTTCAGCAGTTATTTTATCACTTGCACTACCAAGAGCTGTAATTGACGAAATTTTAATTGAATCCTCGTCAAAAATAAATTTAACAGGGCTTTTAATTCTGTCTGTAATTAAAAGGCTTGTACGCTCAATACTGTCGCTTAAAAGCTTTGTTGAAACATTAACTGTTGTATCAAAGCTTTTTGGAATTGCTGATTTGTAATCAAGAAATTCACCGTCGAGCAATCTTGAAACTATATTATAGCCATTAACATCAAAAACAATGTGTCTTTTGCCTACACCTATTGATATATCAGCATTTTCTTCGCCTATAAGCTTTAAAACCTCTGAAAGAGTTTTTGCAGGAACGATGAAAGACATATTTTCACCGTCGTAGTTTGCAAGAGGCTCTGTTCTGATAGAAAGTCTGAAACCGTCAACAGCTATAAGCTTTAACATTTTATCTTCAATTTCAAATTTAACGCCTGTATGTACTACTTTATTGTTTGAAGCAACGGGAGCAACGGCAAAGATAGTCTGCCTTATCATATTTTTAAGAAGCTCCTGAGAAAGAACAACAGGGAAACCGCCTATAACGCTTGGAAGCTCTGGATATTCATTAGCGTCAATACCAACAAGCTTATAATCAGCAGCACCGCTTTTAATAACTGTAAGCTGTCTTTCGTCTGATTCAATAATTACCTTTTCATCAGGAAGCTTACGAAGAATATCGCATAATAATCTTGCGTTAAGGATAATACTGCCCGAACTTTCAACCTTAACATCAAGAGAGGTGTTGATACCTACTTCAAGGTCATAGCCTGTAAGAAAGAGCTTATCATTCTCTGCTTTTAATAATATACCCTCAATAGCAGGTATTGAAGTTTTTGTTGAAACAACTCTTTCCACATTTTGACAGGCTTCAAACAATTCTTCTGTCTTGCAAACTATTTTCATAATTTCCTCCTTATAAGCAATAAAGGTAATATCTTTTTTTAGTAGTAGTATTAGGGGTGGTTAATATTGTTTAAAAATCTGGTAAATACTGATTTCAAAGAAAAAATCTGTA
>JAILBY010000207.1 GCA_024680655.1 Clostridiales bacterium
TAAAATAAAAACACTATTTAATATTGTACCATATTTTTAAAAAAAAGTTTAGAGTAAATTCAAAAAAAAGATGAATAAACAATAAAAAAATTCCAAATATAATAAAAAAGGAAGCGATAAATTGAAAAAAAGATTTATAATTTCAGCAACAGTTATTGCAGTTTTGTTTCTCTTTGCCTTTCCGTTTGTTTTTACTCAAAGTAAAGAGAGTAAAAGCACCGTTTATAAAAGCAATACAGCACTAAATGAAATTTCAACAACCGAGGCACAAAGCTATCTTTATCTTCTGAAAATATATGATGAAAAAATCGGTGTTTTTCGCCCCAACGAAAGCTCGCCTTATACAATCATTGACACAAATACAGATGATTTGCCTGATACTGACAAAGAGCTTTTAAGCAAAGGCATCGCCTTATACAGCGATAGCGAACTGCAAAAAGCAATAGAGGATTACACCAGCTAATCAAAGCAAATATACACCCGAGTTGAGAACAACGACCTCGTTACCGTTTATGTTGTAATATCTGTAAACAGGCTCATTGAAAGCTCTGTAATCGTCAACTTCATAGTTTATAAGATTAACCGAACAAATCTTATGTTCATTTGGACTGCAAACATAAATATGGTCTGCATATTTTGAAACAAAGCTCGGTTTTACAAAGGCAGAGGAATATTTTGAGCCGAGCCTTAATTCGAAGCGTTTGCTGTGCGGTGAATATTTAATTATTGAATTTTCATTTTCTGCAATACACCATATATTATTACCATTTGCAGTTGCACCTTTAACATATTCACCGTGATAGCAAAGGTCACCTATCCAAAGTAAAGTGGCGTTACAGTCAAAAAGCCCTGCTTCGCCATCATCATAGACCAGAAAGACATCGCCATTTTCAAGCAACGCAACATCACAGTTGACAGTATCTTCAATCTGCTCTGCTATCTCTTTATACATAGGGCCGAACTTATTTAAAAGATAGACACCCTTTGTTACATTCAAATAAGCCTTTGCCTTAAAGTCGCAGGAATAATAAGCAATAGTCCCCTCGTCATCAAGCTGCTTTGCATATATAAAGCCTTTTGAAAAAGGTACAATATCAACAGGGATGAAATCAAATAATTTTTTCATCCTTAACGCACTCCTTTTAAAAGTTAAATTACTAATAAAAATACAAAATAGTATGCACAAGAAAAATTACCTATATGTTGTTATTGTATAATAAAGCAACCACAAGGTCAAGTAAAATCTTGACGAAAATAAGATTTAATATTGCAGTATAAATATAAAAATTTTTTATTATTCGATATGAAAAGCAAAAAGAGGAACAGCAGAACTGTTCCTCTTTATTTTTTTGGAAAAACGATTACTCTGTAACCTTTGCCTTTTTGAAGTACATATATGCACCTGCAACTGCGATTGCAAGAACTGCAATTGAAGCAAGAACTGCTACTACTGTGTAATCATTATCAGCTATTGCAGTTTCAGAAACATTTGCTGAAACAACTTCGATTGCCGGAGAATCTGAAACAACTGTCTGTGTAACTGTTGCCTGTGCAACTTTCTGCTCAACATTTGCTTCGTTCAAAGCTGTTGCATAGTCTGATGCTAATGCATCGTTCATTGTAAGAAGCTGATTATCCTTGTTTGAATACATAAACTGAGGATACTTTGCATCAGAAGCAATTGTAGGAACAGACGCTGCTGAAACAAGCCAAGCGATAAGGTCAACTGTATATGGTGATGATGTATCAACAGTCTTATCCTCGTTTGTCTTAACCTTTGTTGAATAGCCCATATGGCCAAGTCCCTTTATAAACCAAGTGTTTGATGGGAAGAGGCAAGTTGAAGCATCAATTCTCTTATCTGGTGAAAGCTGTGAGCCAGAAGAAAGCTCTTCGCCATATGCTGCAACAGTTGCACCTGCTGAAGCATACTTAACATCAATAAGATTATCTGTATAGTAGTTTCCGTTTGTTGTAACAGGAATACCTGCAAAGCCATACTGAGCAACTACTGCGAAATCAACACCTGCTGATTTCAAAGCTGTCATATTTGACTTGAAAGCATTCTGTGCTGTGAAGTATCTGTCAATAAATGCAGCAATACCTGTGTCTGCCTTTATACCAGCAGCACTCTTTGCAGCTGCAACATCAGCACCATTCATTACTGCCCAAAGGCCAGGAATATTCTTCATATATTTATAAAGTATATCTGAATAGATTTCTGCTTTCTTAGATGAAAGAAGTGCACTAAGAGCATCATAGAGACTACCATTGAGGAGCATATTAACTATACCTAAATCCATTGAAGAAAGATATCTTTTTACATTATCTTTCTTTAAATCAAGGTTACCGCTCATAATCTGACCAACAAGTGTTGTACCCTGATAAGCAGCTGAAAGGAATATGCAACGCTCAACATCAGCAGTAGCATCTGATTTATATTCGTTTACATACTGGCTAACAAGAGCAGTACCCATACTACCACTTACAAGCTTAACCTTTGAAGCACCTGTCTGAGCCTTAACTGCCTTTATGTATGCATTAAGTTCTCTTGGGTAGTTTGTGAGGTTACCAGAACCGTCAAAATCATAGTTTGTCATACGCCAGTCATATTTATAAATGAAAACATTTTCAGCACCAACGCTGTCACAAATTGCTTTTGCAACTGCTGGTTCTGCTGAATCACGGCTTGTAAGATATTTTGCGTCAACGCCAGTTGCACAAGACTGAACATCGCTTATATCATAAACTGTTGAGCCTGTTTTCCAAGTCTTTGCAACGCCTACGCTGTAAACAGATAAACCGTTTTCATCGCAAGAAAGTGGTGCAAGCATTGAATCAGCGATTTGCTTAACATAGTTATAAACAGCATTAACATCAACAGTATCTTTCTCTGGGAATGCTAATGTGAGAACTGTCTGAATTATCTCTACTATTGAATTAGCTATATTTGGTGGGAATACAGCAGTACCTGTTGATTCACCGTTTACATTGAGATAAACAAGGTCAATTGCACCCATACCAGGAACAATAACAACAGGAACATTGTTGTCAGCAGCGAATGCCATTGGTATCATTGAAAAAATCATTACCAAAGCAATAGCAACTGAAATTACCTTTTTCATTACTTTGCTTTTCATCGTTTAACCTCCAAAAAAATAATAAATGTTTAAAACATTACACATAATATATTACAGCCTTTGAAATATTTTGTCAATAATTTCAATAAGAGTTTAGTTGTGCTA
>JAILBY010000209.1 GCA_024680655.1 Clostridiales bacterium
AAAAATATAGCGGTAATAGTTATTGCTATTATATGTTTGATAATAGGTTGCGTTTTCCTTTGTCTTTCAATATTCGGAAACAATACTTTTGCTTATTATAAATGGTATCTTCCGATTTCTCTTTTGTTTATTTTCTTGGGGAATTTTATAAATTTTATAAAAATAGTCAGACAACGCAAAAGCAATAAAAACAATAACGAAAATTAGTAAAGGATGATTTGAATGGCACCAAAGGTAAAATTTTCAAAGCAGGAGATAGTGGAGGCAGCAGTGAAAATTGTGCGTGAAAAAGGTGTTGAGGCACTTACTGCAAGAGAGATGGCGGCTACTCTTAAAGTTTCTACTCGTCCGATTTTCACTTATTTTGACACAATGGAACAGCTCAAAGCAGAGGTTTTTGATTATGCAAAAAATCTGTATAAAAAATATATTGAGCGAGGACTTAAAGGCCCTATCCCGTTTTTTGGCGTAGGTCAGGAATATATCCGTTTTGCAAGAGAAGAACCGGAGCTTTATAAAATTCTCTATCTTACAAAGCAGGAAGATGAAAACGAAGGTGCTATGAAAACCCTTGCTTTTTCTCAGGATATGGTGCGTGACTCGATTATGCGTATTTACAATATGGACGCCGACACTGCCGATAAATATTTTCGTGATTTATGGCTTGTTGTGTTCAGTATATGTACTCTGATAGTTACAAATGAATGTCCATACAGCGATGAAGAAATCGGAAAGATATTAACCGAGATAAGCCTTTCTGTTTGCAAGGCTTATAAAGAAATTCCAGGCTTGTCAACAGGGGATTTTGATAAGGACGCTATATTCAGAGAGCTTGTAAAAAAATAATAACAGATAATGGGGTGTAGTTTTGGAAAACAATAAAAATCACTCCTCAATAAATCTTACAGTCTTTTTTGAAAATCCATTCTGGGTAGGTATATTTGAAGAAGTAACAGACGATAAGCTTTGCGTGTGCAAGGTTACCTTTGGTGCAGAGCCAAAGGACTGTGAAATCTTTGAATTTATTTTAAGAAATTACTATAAATTAAAATTCAGTCAGGCTGTTGAAATCGAAGTAAAGCAGGTTGCCGATAATCCAAAGCGTAGGCAGAGAAACGCAAGAAAGCAGTTAGAAAACGCTGGAATAGGCACAAAGTCACAGCAGGCATTGAAAAAACAGCACGAGCTGATGAAAACTGAACGCAAACAGAAAAGCCGTTTGCAAAGGGAAGAAGAAAAGCAAAGGCTTTTTGAGTTGAAGCAACAGAAAAAGAAAGATAAGCACAGAGGGCATTAAAGCTTTAAGGAGCAAAGATGAAAATAACAGCACTTGTTGAAAACACATCAAATGGTAGTGTTAAAGCAGTACACGGGCTATCATTTTATATTGAAACAAAAAAGCATAAAATTTTTTTGAGCGAGGTAGAATTTTGAAAATATATAAAATTCAAATTTATAGTAATGCATTAAGCAAAGAAATGAATATTGCTATATATGTCCCAGAAGAATACAAAGATGTTAATTTGCCTGTTTTATATTTTCTTCACGGAAGAACTGGTAATGAAAATATATTACAACAATTAAAACTTGATTACGTTGCTTCAAAGTTAATAAAAGAAAAAATAATTCATCCGATGATTATTGTATGTCCTAATATAGATAATAGTAGAGGAATAAATTCATCTATCAATTATAAAGAAGTTCGAGGAAAATATGGAATGGTACATTTAGGACTATATGAAGACTATTTAATTAAAGAAGTAATACCATATATAGATAAAAACTATAAAACGATTTCCAATAGAGAAAATAGATATATTGGAGGAATATCAGCTGGAGGATATATTGCACTACATAATGGATTGAGGCATCAAGATTTGTTTTCAAAAATTGGAGGACATATGCCAGCGATAGATATGAGTTATGCAGATGAAGATGAATGTTATTTTGAAAATGAAGGAATATGGAAAAAATATGATCCAATTTCTATTGCACAAAGTAGAGATGTAAATAATTTGAAAATTTATTTAGATGATGGAAACAATGATGAAGGAAGGTTTTATATAGCTTGTGAAAAACTATATGGTATTTTAAAAGAAAAAAATGTTGATGTTAAATTTAATCTTTTTGAAGGTCATCACAATGCAGAATATATTTTAGCTAATTTAGAAAAATACTTTAAATTTTATAATTCGTAAAGATAAATTACAATTTATAAAGCAGATAATATCTGTATCTCAAAATCAGCTTGAAGCTCTTGCTCAAATGCTTAATGATTATGAAGATATAAGCTTTTATACCTGCCATTGCACAGGCGAAAAGGCGTTCAGCTTTCTTAATGGCAAACATTCAAATATTATGTATTTTTCTGGCGGAAGTGAAATGGAAATATAAAGGCTTTTAACTTAATTGATTTATGAGGAGGCTTTTTTATGAATTGGTGGATTTATTTGATTGAAGGTGTTGTGTCAATAATTGTCTTTACTTGTGCAATTATGATTCCGCTTTGCAAAAATCCTGTCTGGTGGATACATGACTATCCTGCCGATATTCAGGAAAAATATTTTGAAACGCACGAAAGAATACCGACCAAGCCTTTTAGTGCAACTGTATTTTTGAAAAAAAGTTTTGCAGTAATTTTATGCTTGGCTTTGTTTTTAGGTTTTTCTGTTTTGGCAGGTGCAAGAAGCTTTCTTTCAGCTTTTCTTTCAAGCTATGGTTTATGGCTTTTGATAGACTGGTATGATTGTTTCTTTCTCGACTGGGTTCTTTTTGCAAATGTTAAGCGTATCCGTCTTCCAGGAACAGAGGATATGGACAAAGAATATCACCAGAAAAAATATCATTTTGTACACTCGGTTATAGGTATGGCACTCGGTTTAATTCCTTGTTTGATTTGTGGCGTTATAGTTATGCTGATTTTTTAAGACAACAATAAAAATATTTTTATGAGGTGTGTTATGAAAAGGATTTTATCAGTTTTATTGATTGCAGTTATTATTTGTTTCTCCTTTGCTGGTTGCACAAAGTATTCTTCAAAATATACAGCTTTGATGATGGTAAGTTCAAACGATTCAGATAGTGCGTCACTTAATTTTGATTCTTTTGTGGGCACAAGGGTTTTCAAAATGAAAAATAAAAGTAATTCTGACAAAACGCTTGAATATTCAGGAAAAATCGAAGGCGGTAACGCAAGGGTTTATTATGATAACGAGTCAGAAAAAACTGAGCTTTTCTCACTTGCAACAGATGAACAAAAGAATTCCTCAGTAACAATAAAGAAAAAATCAACTGTATATGTTATCATTGAAGCGGATTCAAAATGTTCAAACGGCGAATTCAAATTTGAAATAAAATAATAGAATAAAAAAAGAAAAACATAAGCAGGATTTGTCTTGTTTATGTTTTTTCATAAAAAAATATAAAATCACCTTGCGTAAGGTATTGCTTGTTACGCTGCGTTATGAGTTATGATTAGGTCAAAGGAGATGAAAAAGCTATGTCAAAATACACAACAGGAGAAATTGCAAAGCTTTGTTCAGTTACAGTCAGAACAGTTCAATATTATGATACTCGGGGGATTCTTGTGCCAACAGAGTTGTCAGAGGGTGGCAGACGACTATATTCTGACAATGATTTGAAAAAAATGCAGATAATCTGTTTTTTAAGAGAGCTTGGCTTATCCATTGACTCTATTTCTCAAATGCTAAAAGAAGAAAATTCAAATGAAGTAATATCCTTGCTTTTAGAAGAACAGGAAAAGGTGCTGAAAAAAGAAATAGAAGAAAACCAGAGTAAACTTGATAAACTGAAATCACTTGAACAAGGGCTTAAAAGCTTTGAAAAAACTTCTGTTGAATCTATCGGTGATGTAGCATATATAATGCAAAACAAGAAAAAGCAAAAAAGATTCCATACAATTATTTTGCTATGCGGTATTCCTGTTTCAGTTTTTCAATTGGTGGCTATCATACTCTGGATAACAAAAGGCTTATGGTGGTTGTTTCTGATATGGTTAGCAGTTGCTGTAATCTATGGAGTAGTAGCTTCAATATTTTATTTTAACAGAGCAAGCTATATCTGCCCTGAATGTCACGAAAAATTTAAACCAAACTTTAAAGAGTCTTTTTTCGCAAATCACACACCTGCGACACGAAAATTGACTTGTTCAAATTGCGGCTATAATGGTTTCTGTATTGAGGTTATAGGAGAGAAAAAACAAAATGAAAATTTTTAAAAAAACCAATTTTAAAAAGCCGTTAATTTTCAGCTTGATTCTTTTTCCGCTTTTTGTTATAGGCGGATATCTTGCTACTGTTATGAGTGTTTCATCAATGACACCTGAATTTTTAAGTCAGGGAATAGAACAGTTTGGAAGTAAACTCAACTTAATACTTGCAAGCTCAATTATGCCTATTATTCTTCCTTTTATATGTTCTTTCTTTGGATTTATTCTTTCAGAAAAAATCGGCTTGTTGCGTCCTTTCAAGTTTGAAAAATCGGCACTTATCAAGACTATTGTTATATCAATGATATTTGGAATAATTTTTAGCCTTGATGCGTGGACTTTTGCAAAATGGAGTCCCGAGCTTGCAAAAACTTACGAAAGTACAGGTTCTTTCGATGCTATAACTTGGTTTTCTTCTGTTTTATATGGCGGATTATCAGAAGAAATTATGATGCGATTATTCTTTATGAGCTTTTTGTCCTTTGCGGTATGGAAGATTTTTTTCAAAGAAAAGGAAAATGTGCCAAACGGTGTGATTATAGGCTCAAATATAGTTGTAGCACTTGCCTTTGCCGTTTCACATTTACCTGCAACCTTACAAACCTTTGGAGTACTTACTCCGCTCTTGATTTTCCGTTGTTTCTTGATGAATGGTGCATTCGGACTTCTTTTTGGTCGCCTTTATCGTAAGTACGGAATACAGTATGCGGTTTTGTCACATATCATTTTACATATTGTAAGCAAAACAATATGGCTGATAGCGTTTTAATTTAATATATACACTCACAAAAGAAGGGAGCATTATCAATGGAAATAACAGATAAAAGAATAGATGACGGCAAGGCATTTGACTGGGGAAAGACCTCAAAGGAATATGCGAAATACAGAGATATTTATCCCGAGATTTTTTATAAAAAAATCGTTGAAAAAAATCTTTGCGTAAACGGTCAGAAAGTTCTTGATTTGGGTACGGGTACGGGTGTTCTTCCACGCAATATGTATCAATACGGTGCAAAATGGACGGGTACAGATATTTCATCTGAACAGATAGAGCAGGCTAAAATTCTTGCCAAGGAAGAGAATATGGACATTGATTTTATGGCAGTGCCTACTGAAAAACTTGATTTTTCTGAAAATACCTTTGATGTAATAACAGCTTGTCAATGCTTTTGGTATTTTGACCACAAAAGAGTGTTGCCCAAGCTTGCTCAATTGCTTAAACCAAACGGGAAATTGCTT
>JAILBY010000226.1 GCA_024680655.1 Clostridiales bacterium
TATCCCAAGAGGAGACGGTAATCCAATAGGATTACCGTCTTTTCAATTCTATTGATAAAAAAATAACTCCGACAAGGTTAATCCCCGTCGGAGTTTTTTTATCTTTTGTTTTTGAATCCAAGAATAAGATTATTCATATTAACCGTCTGTACTTCAAGATTACGCCCTGCCTTTACGCTTTCAAACGCATCATTATTTGCAGACTGTATATCCGTTGCAATAGTTTTCATTTCCGTTTTCAAATCATTGTACTTTTCAAGCTGTTGCTTTGAAGATATTGAAACATCATTTATCTTTTCATTAACTGCATTTATATTTTCAAAAACATTTTTTGAATTCTGTTTCAAGCTGTCTGCAACCTTAATACTTTCATCAATCGACTGATTTGTTTTATCAATAATCTCTTTTATATTGTTTGTTGCCTTGCCCGTTCTCACTGCAAGGCTTCTTATTTCATCTGCCACAACGGCAAAATCAGAGCCATTTCCCTCGGTTTTAAACGCTTCAACCGCCGCATTTATTGAAATAAGATTTATCTGCTCTGAAATATCATTGATAACCTTCAAGACCTTATCAACTGCATCAGCGTTTGCATTTATTTCTTTAATTGAATCAATAAGTTCATCTATATTTTTCTGATGTTCTTTTGCTGAATTTTCAAGCTTTTCAACATCGCCCTGTGCATATCTCACTTTATCAGAAAGCTGTTTCATCATATTCATATTTTCAAGTGAAGCGGCAGAAAACGCTCCCACGCTCTGAATATGCTCCTTATAATTTTCCGATACCTTTTGGTTTGCAATAAGCACCTGCTCACAGCACTCTGTAATATTTCTTGCACAAAGCACCAAATCATCAAGCACTCCATTGAAAACATTTATTATATTATCAGTTGAATTTTTTATTGAAGCAAATTCGCCCTTAAATTCCTCGTTAAGACCTACATTCAAATTGCCCTTTGCCATATCGTCCATACAGCGTGAAATATCTGACACATAATCGCCGAGGTTCTGCGTTACCTTACGCAAATTTTCTGCAAGGTCACCTATCTCGCCGTCTGTTTCGCAATCAATTCTTATTGCAAAATTACCCTTTGCAAGTTCGGTTGTTGCCTCTTTAAGCTCTGCCATCGGCATACTTATATCCTTAACGCTGTATTTGAATGCAACATAAATCAAAGCACCGTCAATAATTGTAAAAATCAGAACACTTGTAAGCAAAGCCTTTTGCTTTGCGGCTGATTTTTTATATTCTTTCTGAATATTATAAAGATTGCCTTTTTCATCTGTTTTTTGCGAAAGCTCAGTATATGAATCGCAAAGCTCATAAGCAGAATCAGAGGCATTTTTTATTGCGGCAATAGCAAGAGAAATTGTGAGAAGAAAAGCCACCGCCAAAACAGAAAACTGAAAGCCTATTTTAAATGTTATATCTTTTTCTTTAAACATCTTCTCACTTCTCCTTTTATTTTTCTACTCGCATAAATTTTAACTTTTATTCTTGCTTTTGTCAATTTAAACCCGACCTTTTATATCATATCATCTGTCCCCGTAGCATAGTATTAAGTGATTAAACTTATTTTTAGGAGGCAACCGAAGTGAATTGTCTTGTTGAAGAAAGAGCCGTAGAGTTAGGTGAATATATAATAAAAAACAAAGCCACAGTCAGAGCTGCCGCAAAAGAATTCGGAATAAGCAAATCAACAGTACATATCGATGTTTCAGAACGCTTAAAAAAAATAAATCCTCAGCTTTATTTAGAAGTGAAGAAAATACTTGAAATAAACAAGGCTCAAAGGCATATAAGAGGCGGACTTGCAACGCAGAAAAAATACGCAAAGCTAAGCAGTAAAAAATAGCTTTTTGCTCTTTTTTTCTTTCTCTTTTTATGATATAGTATAGATAATGATGTCTATACTATAAAAAACAAGAGGATTTTGAAATTATGGAAAACAAATTAACAAAAGGAAGAAAGCTCGGTTACTGTTCAGGTATTATTTCTGAATCTCTACTTTATAATATGTTCTATACATATTATCTTGTATTTTTAACCGATATAGTAAAAATGTCACCTGCACTTGCAGGTACTGTAAGCTTTATCTCAATAATTTGGGACGCTGTTACAGACCCTATAATCGGAACATTTGCCGACAAAAACGGTGCAGACAAAAGGAAGTTTATGGCAAGAGCCGCTTTCCCTATGGGACTTGCATTCGTCGGAGCATTTTTGAATATCGGCTCAAATTCAGGAGTAGTTCAGTTTATATATTATACTGCTATGGCTATGCTTTTCTGGTTAGCTTATACTGTTTATACTATTCCTTATTATGCCGTTGTTGCAGAAATAACTCAGGACTACGATGAAAGAACATCAATAAGAGGCACAAGTTCTCTTATCAACACTCTTGCAATACTTTCAGGTAATGCCGTTCCTGCTATCTTACCAGGCGTTTTCGCAGGTATGGGTATTTCAATATCAATGGGCTGGACAACTACTGCAATATGTATGGCTGTATTTGCAATCCTCTTTGCATTACTCGCCTCGTTCTCTTTGAGAGGAATAAGGCTTCAAAAAGCAGAAGCCGTCGCTGAACAAGGCGAAAAGAAGAAGATTAAAGATATTTTTGTTGAATTTATCTCTGTTTTCAAAATCAAGCCTTTCAAATGGTTTATGATGTTCATCGTATTTTTCCTTATCGCTTCATCAATGATTCAGACATCTTTTGTCTATATGATTAAAGACTGCGTAAGGCCACAGCCAAACGCTTTCAGCAACGCTGTTCTTGGTGCTATGGGTGACGGCATAACAATTTCTGATATTTATATGTTCGTAGTTATCCTCGTACTTATTTCAACAATGGCAGTATTTATCCCTATCGTTACTACTATCGCCGAAAAGAAGGACAGACGCACATCAAGTCTTATATTTATGAGTATTATGGCAGTCGGTCTTATTATTTGCAGAATAATCGGCGTTCACTCAATACCTGTCCTTATCGGCATTACAGCTTCAATGGCAATAGGTATGGCAAACTTCTGGACTGTATTCTATTCTATGGCATACGACCTTGTTGAAGTTGATGAATTCGTTACAGGTGTCAGAAGAGAAAGCGTTATAACCGCTGTTCCTCAGTTCTTCCAGAAATTCGGTGCCGCAATCGGCGTATGGTCTGTAAGCCTTATGCTTCAAGCGTGTGGATATAACGGCTCACTTGAAGTACAAAGTGCAAAGGTTGTTTCAGGTATAGAAAATATCGTTACAATAGTTCCTGCTATTGTTCTTGCTATTTCAATTTTCGGTATGGTTAAATATCCTATAACAAAAAAGACCTTCACTCATCTCAAAGAAGAACTCGAAAAGAAAAGAGAAAACAAGGAATTTGACCAGACAGGCTTTGAAAAACTTATATAAGGAAGTGTAATTTAAAAATGGCAAACTTATGCTTTGTTGGTGCTGGAAATATGGCTAACGCTATAATCAAAGGTGTAACAGCATCAAAAGTTATTCCAAACGAAAACATTTTTGTCTTTGATATTTTTCAGGAAAAGGCTGAACAAACAGCAAAGAATTATAATATCAACGCTTGTTCATCTGCCGATGAGCTTATTGAAAAAGCTGATATTGTTATCCTTGCAATAAAGCCTAATGTATTCCCTGAATTTTTACCGCAAAATGCAGAAAAATTGAAGAATAAAAACCCTCTTATTATTTCTATTGCAGCGGGTAAAACTATTGATTTTATAAGCAATCTCTTAGGATATAATGCTCACTTGGTAAGAGTTATGCCTAATGTAAACGCAAAGGTATCTGCTGCTATGTGTGCATACTGCTGTAACGACAATGTTTCAGACGCTCAAAAGGCTGAGGTTGAAAAGATTTTCAACGCAACGGGTAAAATAATTCCTCTTGAAGAAAAATATTTCCCCGTTTTCGGAGTTATTGCTGGTTGTGCTCCTGCTTATGCTTATATGTTCATTGACTCACTTGCAAGAGCGGCTGTAAAAAATGGTATGAACAAAAAAATCGCTCTTGAAATTGCCGCACAGACTGTTTTAGGCAGTGCAAAGCTTATACTTGAAAGCGACGAACATCCTTGGGAACTTGTTGACCAGGTATGCTCACCAGGCGGTACAACAATCGAGGGTGTAACCTCTTTGCAGGCTGATGGCTTTGAGGCTGCTGTAACAAACGCAGTTGATGCAGCAGTTGAAAAGGACAGCAGAATTTAAAAAAACAAAAAGCAAAAAATTTATAAAGCGACAAAAACGGCTCTGGTTTACACCAAAGCCGTTTTTTATGTTAAGTCTATATAAAACAAAATCAATCAGATTATTTCTTCTTTTTCTTGTTTTTGCCCTTACCCTTGCCTTTATATCTGCTATTCTTCTCAATTTCAGCTTTTCTTGCCTGCTTTTGATTTTCCTTTATCACTTTAACAGGGTTAGTCAGCTTTTTAAAGAATTTGATGATAGCCTTTTTTATCTTCCAGAAGAAAAAGCCTATTTCTTCTTTAAATGTAGGTTTAGGCAAATTATTTTCTTTTGCATACTCAACCTTTTTCTTCCACCATTTTGAGAATGGTCTTTTTACAATAAGTAAAATTGCAACTACAATAGCCACAAGAAGTGCAAGTCCCTTAACGCCCAACAAAATACCATCTGTTAAATTCTTTGGCTGATATTTTGTAAGAAGAAAATGGAATTTGTTATCCACCTTTGTACCAAAATATGATTTATAGGTTACAAGTCTTGTAGTGTAAGAAGAAGGTGAACTTGAACTGATTTCAAATATACGAACTGCTCTTTCGTAATCGTCACCGTATGAATAGAAGCCTGAGCCTGGGCAATAGCCTAAATCTATATCATTAAAGGTTGAAACAAATGTATTTGTATGGTCGTGACCAAAATACATTGCAAAAACATCGCCCTGCTCTGAAATAGTGTTGAATTCACCGCTATTTACAGTTGAACAGCATATCGGCTCCTGGTATTTGTTTGCAGAGATATTGTTTGCTGAGAAGCTGTCCGAATTCAAAGTGAATTTATAGTTTTTAAGCTCTGCAATTCCTCTTATACCCTTGCCTGTTTTAGAAGCACTTAAAGTATAATACATTTCCTGAATGGGAATGTGCTGAAAAACCATAGACGGCACTAAATGATTTTGATTTTCCGCCTTTAATTCGTTACTTTTCTTCACATACCAATCAAGCTGGTCTTGTTTAACATGGTCGTATCCGCCGTTTTCTTTATCATCAGAGCCACTGTCAAAAAGATAAAGATTGAACACTATTTTCTGTCCATCTCTTGAATAAATCGGAACATTGTAAGTACCTACTCCTGAAATTGCATCGCCCTCATCAATAGCGTAGCAGTTAGGGTAAGACATATAAATTTTCATCTGCTCTTCCTTTGAAAGAGCCTGTTCATCGTGATTTCCGAAAACAACGCAGAATGGTATTGAATTTTCAACAATAGGTTGAAGCATACCATCTATTGCTT
>JAILBY010000047.1 GCA_024680655.1 Clostridiales bacterium
CTTATATAGCAGAAATTGAAAAAGTTTTTCAGGCAGAAAAGAAATAAAATAAATTTACATCACCTGTATTTTTATACAGGTGATTTTTGTTTTTTATAAAATTCTACAAATAGATAAATTTTTAACTATGGGCTTTATCAAGACTGAAATGAAAGCCCCGACGGCAGTCGAAAGGTAATTATTTTATCTTTTTTATTTAGAAAGATAAAAAGTTGGTTTAGTCTCCGACGGCTCGCATTCTCTTTCACCATTTGCGTTATTTTAATAAAAAGTAAACAAAGTGAAAATAATCATTTTAAATTAAGCATTTAAGGTTGAATGTTAATAAATTCTTTAATATAATAATTATGGCTTGATAAAAACTTAAAGGCGGTGAGATTATTGAGCAAAAATATTATTGTTGGTCTTACGGGACAGACGGGAGCAGGGAAAAGTATGGTCGCACACCGTTGCCTTGCTAAAAACTATGGTATTGTTGACGGCGATGTTGTCTGCCACGAAATATATGATAACAATCGTGAACTTACAGAGGAATTAAAAAACGCTTTTGGCGATGATATTCTTAACTCTGACGGTACAATAAACCGCAAGCAGTTGGGCAAAAAGGCTTTTTCTTCAAAAGAAAATATTGATATGCTCAACAAAATTACTCACCCTACTATTATCGCTGAAATTTCAAGGCAGGTTAAAGAAATTTTCAAGTCGGGGAAGAATATTGCCGTTGTTGATGCGGCGGCTTTGATTGAAAGTGGCTTTGACAAAGAATGTGATATTCTTGCTGTTGTCTATGCTCCGAGTGAGATAAGGCTTCAAAGAATAATGATGAGAGATGGTCTTGACGAAAAAACGGCAAGAATGAGAATATCGGCACAGAAAAAGGCTGAATTTTACAAAGAAAAAGCGGATATCATAATAAATAACTGTCCGCCGTTTGACCTCGAAAAAGAAATGATGAATTTCTATAAAAGGGTTGAAAATACGGCAAACAATTAAATAAATTTATACTAACGGAGGCAAAAACAATGAGTGAAAAAAAGAATGAAGCGGAGCTTTTAAAGGAAAAGCTTTTCTTTGAATCGGAAAACATCTGCAAAGCCGACGAGGCTTCGGTCAAAAAGGCAGATAAATTCTGCGAGGGCTATAAGGATTTCTTAAACACTTCTAAAACAGAAAGAGAAGCTGTTGAATATTTCAAAGCAATCGCAGAGAAAAAGGGCTTTGTTGAATTTGATAAAAAGGGCAAATACAAAGCAGGCGATAAGGTTTATTCAATAAACCGCAAAAAAGCAATTATACTTTGCGTTTTCGGTAAAAAGAGCGTTGAAAACGGCGTAAGACTTGTTGCTTCGCATATTGACTCACCAAGACTTGACTTGAAGCCAAACCCTCTTTATGAAGACGGAGAGCTTGCTTTTTTCAAAACCCACTATTACGGCGGAATAAAAAAATATCAATGGACTGCTATTCCTCTTTCGCTTCACGGCGTTGTTCTTAAAGCAGACGGCTCAACTGTAACTGTAAGCCTTGGCGAAAAGGCAAACGAACCTAAATTTGTTATAACTGATTTGTTACCTCACCTTGCTTCCGAGCAGTGCAAACGCACTCTCAACGAGGGTATAAAGGGCGAGGAATTGAATATTTTAATCGGCTCACGCCCATTCAAGAGCGATAAGGGAAGCGAGCTTGTAAAGCTCAACATTATGCGTTTAATCAACGAAAAATACGGAATTGTTGAAAAGGATTTCTTATCCGCCGAGCTTACACTTGTCCCTGCTTTCCCTGTTTCAGATATAGGCTTTGATGCAAGTATGATAGGTGCTTACGGTCACGATGACAGAGTTTGTGCTTACCCTGCTGCTATGGCAATATTTGATATTAAGTCACCTGAATATACAGCCGTAACAGTTCTTACAGATAAAGAAGAAATCGGCTCAGACGGCAACACAGGTCTTAATTCATCTTATCTTAAATATTTCATTTCAGACCTTGCAAGGCTTGAAGGCTTAGAGGGCAGAGATGTTCTTTCAAAGAGTCAATGCCTTTCAGCAGATGTCAATGTTGCATTTGACCCTAATTTCCCAGATGTTACTGAAAAGAAAAATGTTGCTGTTCTTAATCATGGCGTATGTGTTACAAAATACACGGGTGCAAGAGGTAAGTCAGGCACTTCTGACGCAAGTGCAGAGTTTATGAACAAGGTTGCAAGACTGTTTGATAAAAACAAGGTTGTTTGGCAGACAGGCGAACTCGGTAAGGTTGATATAGGCGGCGGCGGAACAGTCGCTATGTATATTGCAAATCTTGATGTTGATGTTATTGATGTCGGCGTTCCTGTTCTTTCAATGCACTCACCTTTTGAGGTTGTTGCAAAAAATGATGTCTATATGGCATATAAAGCATTTACTTCTTTCTTTGAGGATAAAGAGTAAAATAATTGTATATCAAAAAGCAAAGCCGTTAGAAAATGGCTTTGCTTTTTTTGTTTGATGATAGTAAAAAACTAAAACTAAAAAATTTAACTTATCTTTCTAAAATAAAAAAGATAAAACTAAAAGCATCAGGCGTTGTAAGTGCCTGATGTAAGATTAAGCTTAAAGTTATCACAAACCAAAAGCCCACCACGGTCTCAATGTTCTTCAATGGCACAGGAAGAGGGTACAGGGAGAAACCCGACTTCAAGGCGACTTGGAGGGTGTCTCCCTGTCGGCGTTCTCTTGCCGAGCGTTCTCTTTCGCTGATGAAAGAGAATGCGAGCCGTCGGAGACGAAGCCTATTATTTTATGCAAGAAAAAATGAAAGATAAATTTTCATCTTTCTAAATTAAGCAATATAAAATAATTAGTTTTCGACTGCCGTCGGGGCTTTCATTTTCTTCTCGTTGAAGAAGAAAACGAAACAAAAGAAGTCAAGTTAAGGGGAACCAGACTACTGCGACAAAAGTCTGGTTCCCCTTAACAATCCCTTCCCCTATCATTTCTGCCTTGATAAAGCCCATAGGCTTTTACCCTCTGCTAAATTTTAATTTTAATCTTGCAAAGCCACTTCCAACGGCTTTGCTGATAAATTTTCTCAAACTTAATTCTAAATTTTTACTGATACGCAAATACTTTCTTTTTTATCAAAAAAAGTATAGATAAAATTATTCGGTAGCATATCTATAAATAGCAGACTTAAAGTAAGATAAAAATTAAAGGCTTTTATGAAGATTAACTGATAGAACAAGAGTGTTTCCAAAGTGGCGATACACTTTGGTCGGGAAGAAAGGGATTGTCAAGGGGAAGAGAACTCGAAATTTTCTTCCCCTTGACTGCATTTCTCTTGCGAGCGTTCTCTTTGTGCACGCAAAGAGAATGCTCAAAGCAGAAA
>JAILBY010000075.1 GCA_024680655.1 Clostridiales bacterium
TAATTGAATGGTAGGTATAAAATGGAAAACAAGATTTCTTATAAAATTGATGTGTTTGAAGGTCCTATGGACTTGCTTTTGCATTTGATAAGCAAGCATAAACTGAATATCTACGATATTCCTATTATCGAGCTTGTTGAACAGTATGTTTCTTATGTTCGTCAGATGCAGGATGCCGATATGGATGTTGCAAGTGAATTTCTTGAAATGGCGGCAAGACTTGTCTATATAAAGACAGTTTCATTGTTGCCCGTTCACGAGGAAGCAGATGAACTTAAAAGAGAACTTACGGGTGAATTGCTCGAATATCGTGATTGTCAGATTATGGCCGGAAAGCTTGCAGATGCTGCAACGGGCTTTGACAGATTTGTCAGAGAGCCTGAGGAGTTGCCTGTTGATATGACTTATAAAAGATTGCACGAGCCGGAAGAACTTTTGCAGGCTTTTATAAATACTGTCGGCAAAAAACAGCGTAAGTTACCGCCGCCTGTATCAGCATTTTCAGGTATTATCTCTCACAAAATCGTTTCTGTAAGTTCAAGAATTATCTTTGTTTTACGCAGACTTATAAAGGGTAAAAAGCAGAAATTTGCCTCTTTGTTTGAACATTCTCAGACGAAATCAGAAATGATAGCAACATTTCTTGCTGTTCTTGAACTTGTGAAAGCAAAAAGAGTAAAGGTAAATTCTGATAATTGTGATGAAGAATATATAGAATTGAGCAAGGATAAAAAAGTAAAAGGGGTTGAGCGTGTTTGAACGCTAATAGATTGCAAGCTGCCGCAGAGGCTATACTTTTTGCGAGTGGCGAGCCTTTGGAAGTATCAAAATTAGCACAGATACTTGAAGTTGACGACGAACAGATGGAACAGGTGCTTGAAAATCTTGGAGCACAGCTTGATGAAAGACAAGCTGGCATTTCTCTGCTTAAACTTAATGATAAATATCAGCTTGCTACACGAGTTGAATTTTCACAGCAGGTAAGAGATGCACTTGAAGTTAAGAAAAATGCACCTCTTTCACCAGCGGCTTTTGAGGTGCTTGCTGTTATTGCATATAATCAGCCTGTTACAAAATCCTTTATCGAAGAGGTAAGAGGAGTTGACTGTTCAGGCGTTGTTGCAACTCTTTGTCAGAAAGGTCTTATTGAAGAAAAGGGCAGACTTGAATTGCCTGGCAGACCGTTGCTCTATGGTACAACGAGTGAGTTTTTAAGATGCTTTTCTATCTCTTCGCTTGAAGAATTGCCACCGTTACCTCAGAATGATGCAGGCGACCAGACAACCTTTGACGATATGATTGAGCAGGCTGATGATGGCTCTGATGAAGAATATGAAAAAAATCAGCTTGAAGAAAGCGATCAGAATATTGACGAAAACGAAGAATGATATTATTATATAAATAATATGGTGAAAGGTGGTGCGGTTGTTGATTTTTTTATACATATTGTTGGCAATTGTGTTACTTTTTGTTATAATACTGAATATAAAGGTTCATCTTATTGCTGAATACGATGAAAAGATATATTTTACAATAAAATATGCTTTTTTTAAGTTTGAATTATTGCCTGTTGACAGTAAAAAGAAGAAAAAAGCAATCGAGGAACAGACAATTGAACCGCCAAAAGAACAAACAGCTAAACCCGCAAAGGCAAAGAGAAATATCTTAAAGGATTTCTATGAAGCCGAGGGCATTGATGGTATTTTACTTCTTTTGAAAAAGACGGCTGAAATTATGTCTGGCTTTTTCAAGCATTTCTTCAAACACTTTATTGTTGAAGATTTATTCCTTGATATTAAGGTAGCAAGTACAGATGCGGCAAATACCGCTTTGAAATATGGTAAAATTTCATCTGTTGTTTTTGCTTCGGTAGGTACTATCTGTGCAAATGCAAAGGTGAAGAAATATAATGTTAATGTAAGCCCGGATTTTCTCGACAATAAAACAACAGGACAGTTTTATTCAAAATGTTCATTTCGTCCGAGCGTACTTATAAATGCAGGTATTGTTATGGCAGTTAAGCTTTTCTTTAAGGTTTTGCTTAAACTTTTGAAAACAAAGCCTCAGCAAGAAGAAAATGCAGATGCTAACAATATCTCGGAAGAAACTCAGGCAACGGCTTAAATCTATATGCTACAAGCATTTAGAAGTGTAAAGTATAAGTGCTTGACAGCAAAAGAAACGGAGTGTATAAATAATGGAAAAAGAAAAATCAGCATCAGGAATTTTAGGCACTACTATTGAAAAAATTCGTGACTTGGTTGACACAAGCACAATTATAGGTGACCCTATTTACACAGAAGATGGAATTACAATCATTCCTGTAACAAAGGTTTCCTATGGTTTTGCTTCTGGCGGTTCAGATTTTCCGTCAAAGAATAATTCAGAGCTTTTCGGCGGTGGCGGCGGAGCAGGTGTTACAATTACACCTATTGCATTCCTCGTTGTAAGCGACGGAGAAGTTACAATCAAGCACATAACATCATACGACAATGCAGCAGAGAGAGTTGTAAACCTTGTTCCTGAAATGTTTGATAAGGTTACAAGCCTTGTAAATAAGACAAAGAAGGAAAAGGCTGCTTCAATAGATGCTGCAATAGATGCAGATTCAAAAACAGAATAATTCTAAAAAACAACCACTTGCATATTTATTTTTATAGGCAGGTGGTTATTTTGTTTTATAAAAGGCTTTTATCATTTATCTTCTTTTTAGCTTTTTTATTTATTTTTTGCATTAAGACCTTTTCACTTGATTTGTCAGCAGAATGTGCGGTGCTTATTGAAAAGGAGTCAAGAACTGTTATTTTTGGAAAAAATGAAAATAAAACCGCATCAATGGCAAGCACAACAAAAATAATGACTTCTTTGCTCGCTCTTGAATCAGGCAAGATAAATCAGAAAATTGTTGTAACAAGAGAAATGCTTGACGGTATTCAGGGAACATCAATAGATTTAAAGGCTGGCGATGAAATTTCATTAAAAGACCTTGTTTATGGTATGTTACTTAATTCTGGCAACGATGCGGCAAATGTATCTGCGTTTGCTGTTTCTGGCAGTACCTCGGTATTTGCTGATTTGATGAATAGCAGAGCCGAAAAAATCGGTATGAAAAACACACATTTTGTAACACCATCAGGACTTGATGCAGATACACACTATTCTACTGCTTATGATATGGCTTTGCTTACTGCCGAGGCTATCTCTAATCCCGTTTTCTGCGATATATGTTCAACTAAAAAATATACTGCAAATTATGGCGTGCCATTAACACCGCACACATTTTCAAACCACAACAGACTTTTGTCGAGCTACGAGGGTGCTTTTGGCGTGAAAACGGGCTTTACAAAAAAGAGCGGAAGATGTCTTGTTTCATCGGCTGAAAAGGACGGTGTTACGCTTATTGCTGTAACCTTGAAAGCACCTGATGACTGGAACGACCATAAAAAATTGCTCGATTATGGATTTTCTTTGGTGAGAAGGGTTAATATTGACGAGAATTTGTGTTATAATGTTGGGGTTGTTAATTCAGATGAAGAAAAGATAAATGCAGTTGAGGCGTTCACGCCTTATGTATCTTCACTTATTGATATTTCAAAATTAGAAAAAAAGATTGAAATAAAGCCTTTTGAATATGCTCCTATTGAAAAGGGCGAGGTGCTTGGTCAGGTACGCTATTTATATAACGGCAAGGCGGTTTGCCGTATCCCTCTTGTTGCAGAAAAAAGCGTAAAATGTAATGTTACAGAAATAAAAGAAGAAAAGAACTTTATAAAAAGATTATTAAAAAAATAAAAGACGGGTTGGTTGATTTATGGCAGATGAAAAAATAAGGCTTCAAAAATATATGGCTGATAACGGCGTTGCTTCACGCAGAAAATCAGAGGAGCTTATTGAAAATGGCTTTGTAAAGGTAAACGGACGAAAGGCAAAGTTAGGTGATAAGGTCAATCCTAAAAAAGATTTGGTGCTTGTTAATGGTAAAAAGATAAAGAAAGAAAACACATTGAGATATATTATGCTTCATAAACCAAGAGGCTTTATTACTACAATGAACGATGAAAAAAATAGAAAGTGCGTCGCTCAGCTTATATCAGATGTTGACGAAAGAGTTTATCCAGTCGGCAGACTTGACAAAGAGTCCGAGGGCTTGCTTCTGTTTACAAATGATGGTGAATTTGCAAACGCTATGACTCATCCTAAAAAGCATGTTCCTAAAATCTATCGTGTTACAATAAAGCCTAAAATAACTGATGAACAGATAGCACAGCTTGAAAGCGGCGTTGTTATTGACGGAAAAATGACTGCTCCTGCCGAAGTAAGAGTTGTCAAAAAGGAAGAAGGCAGAGTTGTTATTGAAATGACTCTTTACGAGGGCAGAAACAGAGAAATAAGAAAAATGTGCGAAGAATTATCTCTTGAAGTTGCAAGGCTTAAAAGAATTGCTGTCGGCTCTGTTAAACTTGGAATGTTACAGCAGGGCAAGTGGAGAGATTTGACCGAGCTTGAAATAAATAAACTTATGACCTTGGCTGGTATGGACAAGCCAAAGGCGAAAAGGGGAAAATAATATGCTTGAATTTAAACCTATGGAAAACAAGGATATAGTTAAAACTATGCTTGAAGAGGATATTATAAATACTTCAAATTGCTTTGGCTATTATGCAAAAGAGGAAGATGAAAAGTGCGGTTCCTGCCTTATAAGTGTCAATGATATGTACGCTGAAATACTTTCTCTCAGCTATCCTGATGATAAATTTTATATAGGCGAAGGGCTTTTACGCTCAGCGATAAATCACGCCGGAAGTATGAACGCTTATATAGTGACCTCGGCTCTTTCAGCTCATAAAAAAATATTTGATTTTTTAGGCTTCAAATATGAAAATTACGAGTTTAAAGGCGAAATACCTGAAATTTTAACAGGAAATTGTCACGAAAACAAAAAATAAGTCTTGTTTATTTGACTGTAATGATATAAAATAGTATAAGTCGAAGATTTGCGATTTTATATTTAGGAGGAATAAATTTGAGTTTGCTTAATATGCTTAATGAAAAAAATGAAAGCAAAGCAGAGTCAAAGGCTGCAAAAAGATTAAACGCTCTTTTTGACGAGGGCAGTTTTAATGAAATTGACGCTTTTGCTTTGAGTAATGGTGAACAGTCAAGCGTTATATGTGGCTTTGGTACTGTTTATGGCTCACCTGTTTATGCTTTTGCACAGAATATCGAAGTTGTTGACGGAGCAGTTGACAGAGTTCAGGCTTCAAAAATAAAAAAGGTCTATGAACTTGCTGCAAAGACAGGTGCTCCTATTGTTGGAATTTATGATTCTTTCGGTGCGAAGATTGACGGCGGAATTGATACTCTTGCCGCACTCGGCGAAATGCTTTCTTGGTCTAACAATATTTCAGGTGTTGTTCCTCAGATTTCAGTTGTTGCAGGTACTTGTGCCGGCACAACTGCTATGATAGCTGCCGCTGCTGATATTGTTGTTATGTCAGAGGAAGCAAAGCTCTTTATGACTGCACCTTCTATTCTTGAAGCAAAGGGCGATAAAGAAGAAACTGCAACTGTTAAAGCTTGCCTTAAATCAGGCGTTGCACAGTTGAGTGCAAAGGATGATATGGAAGCAGTTGAACAAGCAAGAGAACTTCTTGCAGTGCTCCCGGCAAACAATCTTTCTGTTGCTCCTGCTGTTGACAGTGTTGCTGTTGCAGGTTGCGAGCAAGCTTTCAGAGATTTAAGCGTAGAAAAAGACGCTTTGAAGTTAATTGAAAATACTGCTGATGAAAACAGCGTTACAGAGCTTTCAGCAGAATTTGCTACAAATGCAAAAACAGCACTTGCAAGTGTTGACGGAAATACAACTGGCTTTGTTGCTTTTGAGGGCGTTGCAATAGACATTGATGCTTGCTCAAAGGTTGCACGCTTTGTTCGTTTCTGCGATGCTTTTGCAATTCCTGTTGTTACCTTTGTTGATGCAGAGGGCTTTGAAGCAAACTCAAAGGCTGAAAATTCAGGCGTTGTACGCTACGCTTCAATGCTTTCAAATGCTTATGCAGAGGCAACTTGCCCTAAAATTTCAGTTATCACTGGTAAGGCAATAGGTGCCGCTTACATAGCACTTGCAGGTAAAGGCTCAAACGCTGATTTTGTAATCGCTTGGGCTGATGCAGTAATAAGTGCATTGGAGCCTATTTCTGCTGTTTCAATGCTTTGGAATGATAGAATATCAAAGGGTGAAACAAGAGAAGATCTTGTTGAAGAATACAGCACTACTCTTGCAAATGCTTTTTCAGCCGCTGCAAACGGTAATGTTGATGATGTTATAGACCCTGCTCTTACAAGAGCAAAGCTTATCAATACATTAAATATTATCTGCGGTAAGAGAGTTTCAACTTTACCGAAGAAACATTCAAATATGCCATTATAATTCATTTTGGAGGAAATAAAGATGAAAAATTATACTATTACAGTTAATGGACAGGCTTATGATGTTCAGGTTGAAGAAAAGGGTGCAGGTTCAGCTGCAACAGCTTCTGCTCCTGTTCAGGCAAGTGCACCTGTTGCAGCACCAAAAGCAGCACCAGCTTCTGCGGGTGCAGAAAAGGTTACTGCTCCTATGCCTTGCACAATCCTTGATATAAAGGTTAAGGTTGGCGACAGCGTTAAGAGAGGCGATACTCTTGTTATTCTTGAAGCTATGAAAATGGAAAATTCTGTTGTTGCTCCAAGAGATGCCGTTATTGCATCTGTAAATGTTGCAAAGGGCGATAATGTTGATTCAGGAACTACTCTTGTAACAATAAACTAAGGAGAGTGTCTTTATAATGTCTAAAAAAATAAATATTACAGAAACAATATTAAGAGATGCTCATCAGTCTTTAATCGCTACCCGTATGACAACAGAGGATATGCTTCCTGCTCTTGAACTCCTTGATGATATAGGCTTTTATTCTTTGGAGTGCTGGGGCGGTGCAACATTTGACTCTTGCTTGCGTTTCCTCGACGAAGACCCTTGGGAGCGTTTGAGAATATTGAGAAAAAAATGCCCTAAGACAAAGCTTCAAATGCTTTTCAGAGGACAGAATATGCTTGGATACCGTCACTATGCAGATGATGTTGTTGAATATTTTGTTCAGAAATCAATAGCAAACGGTATTGACATTATCCGTATTTTTGATGCTCTTAATGATATAAGAAATCTTGAAACTGCTATGAAAGCCACAAAAAAAGAGGGCGGTCATATGCAGGCTGCAATTTCATACACAACAGGTCCTGTATTTGATACACAGTATTATGTAAACTACGCAAAACAGCTTGAAAATGCTGGTGCTGATTCAATTTGTATCAAGGATATGGCTGGACTTTTAACTCCTTATGGCACTCAGGAGCTTGTAAAGGCTCTTAAAGAAAATGTTAAAGTGCCTATCCAGTTACATTCACACTATACCTCGGGTCTTGCTTCAATGGTTCACCTTAAAGGCATTGAGGCAGGTGCAGACGGTATTGATACTGCTATGTCACCTTTGGCTATGGGTACTTCTCACCCTGCAACTGAATCTATGGTTGCCGCTTTACAAGGTACAGAGTATGATACAGGTCTTGACCTCAAAAAGCTTACAGTTATCCGTGATTATTTTGCAACCTTGCGTGAAAAATATTTAAAGAGCGGTTTACTTGTGCCAAAGCTTCTCGGCGTTGATGCAAATACTCTTTTATATCAGGTTCCAGGCGGTATGCTTTCAAACCTTGTTTCTCAGCTTAAACAAGCTGGTAAAGAGGACAAGCTTGAAGAAGTTCTTCACGAAGTTCCTCGTGTAAGAGAAGATGCTGGTTATCCGCCACTTGTTACTCCTACATCTCAAATTGTTGGTACACAAGCTGTATTTAACATAATTTCTGGTGAAAGATACAAGATGGTAACAAAGGAATTCAAAGGACTTGTTGCAGGTCAGTATGGTAAAACTCCTCTTCCTATAAAAGAAGAATTCAGAAAGAAAATCCTTGAAGATTCTGATTTGGAATTTATCACCTGCCGTCCTGCTGATTTGCTTAAACCAGAGCTTGAAACACTCAAAAATGAAATGCCGAAGGAGTACTATGAACAAGAGGAAGATGTTCTTACTTATGCTCAGTTCGGTCAGGTTGCAGAAAAATTCTTTGAAAAGAGAAGAAACAAAAAATATGGTCTTGATTCAGAGCATATTGATATGAAAAATGCGGTTCATCCCGTTTGATTTGCACAAAAACAGTCCATTGTTTTTATAATGGGCTGTTTTTTGATTTTTTTATTAAAAAAAGCCTTGAAAAATTTGACAAAACACCTATATTGTTGTTAAAATAAATAGAAGTAAAAAATTACTTAATTTATTGATTTTACAGAATGAGGTTACTTAATTATGGTTAAGAGTATGACCGGTTTCGGCAGAGCACAGGAAACCATCGACGGCAGTCTTATTACCGTAGAAATAAAAAGCGTTAATCATCGCTATTTTGAATTTTCTGCAAAAATTCCAAGAACCTATGGATTTCTTGAAGAAAAATTAAAAAGCTATGTTCAGTCACAGGTATCAAGAGGTAAGGTTGAATGCTATGTTTCAATCGAAACACTTGATTCTGATGATGTTGTTGTAAATATAAATCACTCTCTTGCAAAGGGTTATTATGACGCTCTCAATGAGATTGCAGAAAGATATAACCTTAAAAACGATATTTCTGTTACATCTTTTTCAAGATATAGTGATATTTTTTCAGTTCATAAGCAGGAAGCCGATGAAGAAAAGCTCTGGAACGATGTTTCATCAGTTCTTCAAAAAGCACTTGACAGCTTCGTTCATATGAGAATGGTTGAGGGCGAAAAGCTTCGTGCTGATGTTCTTTCAAGAGCAGATTTTATAATTGAATGTGTTGATTTTATTGAAAAGCGTTCACCTGAAACGGTTAAAGAATATAACGAAAAGCTTGTTTCGAGAATGAAAGAGCTTCTTGAAGATGTCAGCGTTGATGAACAGCGTTTGCTTACAGAGGCTGCAATATTTGCTGATAAGGTTGCAGTTGCAGAGGAAACAGTTCGTCTGAGAAGTCACATAGACCAGTTAAGAGCATTTTTAGATTATGATGAGCCGATAGGCAGAAAAATTGATTTTCTTGTTCAGGAAATCAATCGTGAAAGCAATACAATAGGCTCAAAGGCACAGGATGTTCAGATAGCCAAAAAGGTTATTGACATAAAAGCAGAGGTCGAAAAAATCAGAGAACAGATACAAAACATTGAATAATCTTAAAAGGAGGCTAATATGAAGTTAGTAAATATAGGCTTCGGTAATATGGTTAATGCTGACAAGATTATTTCTGTTGTCAGCCCTGAATCTGCCCCGATAAAAAGAATTATTCAGGACAGCAAAGAAAAGGGTATGCTTATTGACGCTACTCACGGCAGAAGAACAAGAGCCGTTATTATTACAGATAGCGACCATATCGTGCTTTCTTATTTGCAAACTGAAACAGTTGCAAACAGGCTTGAAAACGGCAACAATTTTATTGACGAAGGAGCTATGGAAAATGAGTAAAGAGCGTGGAATGTTAATAATTTTATCAGGTCCGTCAGGTTCAGGTAAGGATACAATTCTCACCGAGCTTTCAAAGCGTGACAGTAATGTTCAGGTTTCTATATCTCTCACAACCCGTCCTGCAAGAGATTGGGAAATTGACGGCTTTCACTATTTCTTTATGACAGAGGAGCAATTTCAGGAAAAGCTCAAAAATAATGAGGTTCTTGAATATGCAAAATATGGTCAGAACTATTACGGAACACCAAAAGGACCTATTGATAAATGGCTTGAAGAGGGTAAGACCGTAATTCTTAAAATAGAAGTTCAGGGTGCTGAAAAAATCAGAAAGGTTTATCCTGATGTTATCAGTATTTTCCTTATGCCACCGTCAATGGAAGTTCTTGAAGAAAGACTTCGTTGCAGAGAAAGTGAAGACGAGGAAGATATTCAAAGAAGACTCAAGATTGCAAAGGATGAAATCAATCGTTCAAATGAATATGACTATGTTGTATTCAATGATGTTGTTGATTATGCAGTTTGCGATTTGAGCACAATAATAAAAGCTGAATCTCTCAAAAGAAAGAGATTAACAAATAAAATAAACGAGGTAATGAATAATGCTTAATATTGATATGAGAACAGTTTTAAAAGGACATCTTAGCCGTTACTCACTTGTAACAGGCGTAGCAAAGAGAGCAAGAGAAATCGCTCTTGATGCAGAAGAAAGAGGCGAAATTATAATCGAAAAGCCTGTTACTCTTGCTTTGGAAGAATTAAAGCAGGGTAAATATGAAATTGAAGAGCCTGAGGAAATCCGTAATTTATAATATTTTGAGGTGAATTTATGAGTCTGGTAAATATCGCAAGAGTAGCAGTTGAAAATGTTGCTTACTCTTTTGATAAGATATACGACTATATAATACCAGACGCATATCTTTCGCAGGCAAAAATCGGGTCAAGAGTAACCGTTCCTTTTGGCTTGGGTAATAAAACAAGGCTCGGTGTTATTTTTGAGCTTGATAAAATTGAGCCGAACAATAAAATAAAATCAATTATAGCGGTGCTTGACAAAGTGCCGCTTATTGATGATGAAATGATAAAAATGGCACTATGGTTAAAGGAGCGTACCTTTTGTACTCTGTTTGAAGCCACAAAGTGCCTTTTGCCGTCAGGGATAAATTTAAGGCTTGTGCAAAGCTATATAGTAAATAACAAGGCTGACGAAAATGAAATAGCCTCTTTGAGCGAAGAAGAAAAAAGTGTGTTTGATTATCTTCTCTCAAAAAAGGGCTATATTGAAGAAGAAAAAATTATAAAAGACCTTTCTCTTGACAGCGAAAATAAATCTATTGAAAAGCTCTTAAAAAAAGGGCTGATAGCGAAAAATGTTGACGCTATGCAAAAAATAGGCGATGCTTCTGTTAAATCGGCTCGTCTTTGCCTTGAAGAAGATGAAATAGATAAAATCTTTAATTCCCTTACAAAAAAGCAGAAGGAAGTCGTTGAATTTCTTGAAGATGTTTCAAGTGCTTCGATTAAAGAAATATGTTATTATCTTGGCTTGACGCCAGCGGTTGTAAATGCTCTTGAAAAGAAAGGCATAATCGAATTTTTTGACAATGAATATTACCGCACACCTAATGATAATATCGAACAGAGTGATAATTCTGAAATAAAGCTTACCGAAGAACAAGAAAACGCTTTCAATAAGATAATTTCTGTTGAAGAGGGTAATGGCGGAGTATGCTTGCTCTATGGTGTTACGGGAAGCGGAAAAACGCAGGTTTTTCTTAAAGTTATTGATGAAATGCAGAAGAAAAATCGTGGCGTTATCGTTATGGTTCCTGAAATATCACTTACACCACAGACGATAAACATTTTTAAAAGCCGTTATTCAGATAAGGTTGCAGTTTTTCACAGCGGTCTTTCTCTTGGTGAGAGAATGGATGAATGGAAAAGAGTTAATAACGGCGAAGCAGATATTGTTATAGGTACACGCTCGGCTATTTTCGCACCGCTTAAAAATATAGGTGCAATTATCGTTGATGAAGAGCAGGAACACACCTATAAATCAGAAAGCTCGCCACGCTATCAGGCAAAAGATGTTGCTAAATTCAGATGTGCTTATCATAAAGGCGTTGTAGTTTTTGCCTCAGCCACTCCGAGTGTTGAAAGCTATTCAAACGCTCTTAACGGCAAATATACGCTTTGCACTATGAAATCAAGATACGGAACGGCAACCTTGCCAAAGGTTATAACCGTTGATATGGCTTGTGAGGTTGCACAAGGGCATACGGGAAGTATAAGCCGTATCCTTTTGAAAGAATTAGAAAATAATCTTAATATGGGACATCAGTCGATTTTGCTGATGAACCGCAGAGGTTATAATACATTTGTTGCGTGTAAATCCTGTGCAAGCGTTGTAACCTGTCCTAATTGCAGTATATCGCTTACCTATCATCACGCTAACAACAGACTTATGTGCCATTATTGCGGATATTCCGAGCCTTTTTCAGAGGAATGCAAACAATGTGGCGAAAAGAATATAAGATATTCTGGTGCTGGTACTCAGCACATTGAGCAGGAATTAAAAGAGCTTTTGCCACAAGCACGCATTCTGCGTATGGATGCTGATACAACTATGGCAAAATATTCTCACGAAGAAAAGCTGAGTAAATTCGCTCTTGGTGAATATGATATAATGCTTGGTACTCAGATGGTTGCAAAGGGACTTGATTTCCCGAATGTGACACTTGTAGGCATTATAAATGCCGACCAGCAGTTATATAATGATGATTTCAGAAGCCTTGAACAGACCTTTTCACTTCTCACGCAGGTTGTAGGGCGTTCTGGCAGAGGTAAGTTTGAGGGCAGGGCTGTTATTCAGACAATGACACCCGAAAATCCGATTATTAAGCTTGCCGCAAAGCAGGACTATGACGCTTTCTATAAAACTGAAATTCAGTTGAGAAAGGCATTGATTTATCCGCCTTATTGTGATATATGTCTTGTCGGCTTTGTCGGAAGCAGTGAGGCTCTTGTTAAATCTTCAAGTATATTCTTTTTTCAAAAGCTGAAAGATATTTTAAAAGAGAAATACACTGACCAGAAGATTATTGTTTTAGGGCCTATGGCACCGAAAATCTCAAAGCTTAATAATAAATACAGATACAGACTTATTATTAAATGCAGAAATTCAAAGCAATTCAGAGATATGATATCTGAACTTTTGCTTGAATATAATAAAAACACTCAATTTAAAAGTGTTACTGCATTTGTTGATATAAATCCAGAAACTATTTTTTAATAAAGGAAGTTTTAAAAATGGCATTACGCAATATTGTTACTATCGGCGATCCTGTTTTGAAAAAAACAAGCCGTAAGGTTGAAAAATTTGACGAAAGACTCTGGACACTTCTCGATGATATGAAGGATACTCTTTATGAAAGTCAGGGAGTAGGTCTTGCCGCTGTTCAGGTTGGCGTTTTAAGACGAGTTGTTGTTATGGATGTCGGCGACGGTTTTATTGAGCTTGTAAACCCTGAGATTATCTCAAAAGAGGGCGAGCAGGAAACTCCTGAGGCTTGCCTTTCTGTTCCTGGAAAAGCAGGAATAACAAAAAGACCTAATATCGTAAAGGTAAAGGCACAAAACCGTAACGGTGACTGGTGTGTTTATAAGGGCGAGGGCTTGAAGGCTAAGTGCTTCTGCCACGAGATAGACCACCTCGACGGAATACTTTTTACAGATATTATGATTAGAGAATGTAGCCGAGATGAATATTGATAATCGGAGGATAATATGAATATTGTTTTTATGGGTACGCCTGATTTTGCTGTACCTTGTCTTGATGCACTTATAAAAAGCGAACATAAGGTTATAGGCGTATTTACTCAGCCTGATAAACCAAAGGGAAGAAAGCAGATATTGACTCCACCACCTGTAAAGGAACTTGCTTTACAGAATGGAATTGAGGTATATCAACCATCTTCAATGCGTACAGGCGAAGCTTTTGATATTATAAAAAAATTAAATCCTGACCTTATCGTTGTTGTTGCATTCGGTCAGATATTGCCAAAAGAAATTCTTGAATTTCCGAAATATAAATGTATCAATGTTCACGGCTCTGTTTTACCAAAATACAGAGGTGCCGCACCTATTCAGCAGGCTGTTCTTGACGGCGAAAAGGAAAGCGGAGTTACAACAATGCTTATGGACGAAGGTCTTGATACAGGCGATATTCTTAAAATTAAAAAGACCGATATAGGCATTGACGAAACTGCTGGCGAGCTTTTTGACAGACTCAGCTTAATGGGTGCCGAGCTTATGCTTGAAACTATTGCTGATGCTGATAAATGGAATGAAATCAGAATTAAGCAGGACGACAGTAAATCCTGCTATGCACATATGCTTGATAAATCTATGTGTAAAATTGATTGGAATAATAGTGCAATTTCTGTTCATAATCAGATAAGAGGTTTATCACCTTGGCCCGTTGCAAACTGCATTTTTGAGGGCAAAACGCTTAAAATTCACAAGGCAAGACTTTCCGATGAAAAAGGCTCAACGGCTGGTGTTGTTGTTTCAACTGAGAAAAATCCCGTTGTTTCTTGTGGCGACTCAAATTGTATTGAGCTTGTTGAGGTTCAGTACGAGGGTGGAAAGCGTATGAAAGCAGAAGATTTTTTCAGAGGGCATAAGTTGAATAAGGGCGAAAAGGTTTTTGAATAAAGGAGTTTTATTATGCCATTTTTTTATGTTGACAGATATTATATTATATTTGTCTTACCAGCACTTATCTTCGCAATAATCGCACAGATAAGTGTAAAAAGCAATTTTAAAAAATATTCAAAAATTTCAAATTCAAAAGGTCTTACAGGTGCTGACGCAGCAATGAATGTTTTAAGGCAGTACGGCATTTTTGATGTAAGAATAGAACGGGTTGCAGGTAAGCTTACTGACCATTTTGACCCGAAAAACAAGGTAATCCGTCTTTCACAAGAGGTTTACGATTCTTCATCTGTTGCGGCAATAGGCGTTGCTTGTCACGAAGCAGGGCACGCCGCTCAGTATGCACAAGGCTATTCACCGATAAAAATAAGGAACTTTATAATTCCCGTATGTAATGTTGGTTCATACGCTGGAATACCGCTTGCCATAATCGGTATTATTTTTTCAAGCCATTTTCTGTTTGTTGTCGGTTTGCTTTTGTATGCACTTGTTGCTCTTTTTCAGTTTGTAACCTTGCCCGTTGAATTTGATGCAAGCCATAGAGCAATCAAGGCTATTGAAGAAGGCAATATGCTTTATGATGAAGAAATAATCGGTGCAAAAAAAGTTTTGAAAGCAGCCGCATTAACCTATGTTGCCGCACTTGCAACTTCTCTTGCAAACATTTTAAGGCTTATTGCACTTGCAAACAGAAGAAACTAAAAGGGGTATATTCATTTGAAAAATGCAAGACAGATAGCATTTGACATTTTAATAAAAATCAAAAAGGATAATTCCTACTCAAATCTGACCGTTGACAGTATTCTGTCCTCGTCAGAGCTTAACAGCAGGGATTATTCTTTTGTATGTGCTATTGTTTACGGCGTGCTTGAAAGAAGTATAACTCTTGATTATACAATTTCAAAATATCTTTCCTCGCCTTTGAAAAAGCTGAAGCCCGAGGTGCTCATTATTTTAAGAATGGGTGTATATCAGCTTCTTTTTATGGATAAAGTGCCAGATAGTGCCGCTATCAACGAAAGTGTAAAGCTTGCAAAAAGCAATAAATCTGCTTATGCTTCGGCTCTTGTTAATGCGGTTTTACATAAGGTGCAAAAAAACGGTTTAGCCTTGCCAGACAAAGACAATAATAAAACTGAATATCTTAGCATTAAATATTCCTATCCTCAATGGCTTATAGGAAAATGGATAAAATATTACGGTGAAGAAAACGCTGTTGGAATAATGGAAAAGAGCATAGGCAGACCACCTATGACGGCAAGAGTAAATACGCTCAAAACAACAAAGTCCGATTTGATAAAAGAACTTGAAAAAGAAGGCGTTTTATGTGAGAACACACCTATTGAAAACGCTATAAATCTTTATAACACGGGCGATATTGAAAAGCTTTCTGCTTTTAAAGACGGACTTTTTCATATTCAGGATATGGCATCGCAGTATTGTGCTATGGCACTTGGTGCAAAAAGGGGCGAGGTTGTTTTGGACCTTTGTGCTGCACCTGGCGGAAAAAGCTTTACTATTGCACAGATGATGGAAAACGAAGGCAGTTTGCTTTCCTTTGACATTTTTGAGCATAGAGTAGGGCTTATTGAGCAGGGAGCAGAACGTCTTGGTATTAACATAATAAAAGCGAGCGTTTCTGATGCCGAAAGGTTTAATTCGGATATAGGTATGGCAGACAGAGTTCTTTGTGATGTGCCTTGCTCTGGTCTTGGAATAATAAGAAGAAAGCCTGAAATAAGGCTAAAATCGCCCGAAGATATTGACAAATTGCCCAATATACAGTATGTTATATTGGTAAATGCCTCAAAATATGTAAAAAAGGGCGGAAGATTGATTTATTCTACCTGTACTCTTAATAAGCAGGAGAATGAAAAGGTTTGTAAGCGTTTTCTTGAAGAAAACAAGAATTTTAAGGCGGTCAAGGTTTTACCAGAGGTAAAGCGTTTCAATAATGATGATAAATTTATTACACTTTTACCGCATATAAATAATACAGACGGATTTTTTATTTGTGCCCTTGAAAGAACGGAGTGAGATTTTGGAAGAGAAAATTGACATAAAATCAATGACTCTTGATGAGCTTAAAGAAAGCTTTGCTCAGATAAATCTTCCGAAGTTCAGAGCAGAGCAGGTTTATAAATGGTTGCAGGAGCAAGGCGTAACCTCTTTTGATGAAATGAGCAATATCTCAAAGGAATTGAGAAAACAGCTTTCCGATAAATATATAATTTGTAATTGTAGTATTGAAAAAAAACTCGTTTCGGAGTATGATAGTACTGTTAAGTATCTTTTTAAATTGAATGATTCTGAGTTTATTGAATCGGTACTTATGAAATACAAATACGGTTATACACTTTGTGTTTCGACTCAGGTTGGCTGTAAAATGGGCTGTTCCTTTTGTGCTTCAACAATAGGTGGCTTTTGCCGTAATCTCAGACCATCTGAAATTCTCAGCCAGATTCATACAGCACAAAACGATAACGGTGTCCGTGTTTCGCACATTGTTCTTATGGGTATGGGCGAACCTATGGATAACTTTGATAATGTAATCAGATTTCTTAATCTTGTTACTGACGAAAAAGGTCTTAACATTAGTATGCGTCACATCTCGCTTTCAACCTGCGGAGTTGTTGACGGCATATATAAATTGCTTGAAAAGAATTTTCAGCTTACTCTTTCTGTTTCGTTGCACGCACCTAATGATGAAATCCGTTCAAGGATTATGCCTGTCAACAAAAAATGGGGAGTTGACGAATTGATTGAAGCGTGCAAGAAATATATTGCAAAGACAAACAGAAGAATATCTTTTGAATATGCTATGATTGACGGCGTAAATGATACTGACGAGTGTGCAAGAGAGCTTGCAAGGTTGCTTAAAGGTATGCTTTGCCATGTTAATCTTATCCCTGCAAATGAAGTCAGAGAAAATGATTATAAACGCAGTTCAAAGGCAAGGCTTGAAAAATTTTCTGAAATCTTGCAGTCAAAAGGTATCACAACAACAATCAGAAGAACATTAGGTTCTGAT
>JAILBY010000080.1 GCA_024680655.1 Clostridiales bacterium
TAAAAAAAGAACTCACTTTTAAAAGTGAGTTCTTTTTTTATATCCTTTTATAATCCTTCGGGTCAACATATATCGTGTAGTTCGTTTCATATACAACCATACCCGGCTTTGCACCATTAGGCTTTTTGAGGTTTTTTACAAGAGTATAGTCAACGCCGACCTTTGACGAATTTCTTGCACTGCTATAATAAGCCGCAAGTTCTGCCGCCTGCTGTATCGTATCATCTGCAATCTCTTCGCCCTGTGCTGATATTATCACATGAGAGCCTGGTATATTCTTTGTGTGTAACCACATATCGCTTTTTTGTGCTTGTTTAAGGCTCAGTTTATCATTCTGAATATTATTTCTGCCCACAAGAATAATAGTACCGTCTTTTGCAAGGAACTTCATAGGTTCAAGGCTTTTGCTCTTTTTCATCTTTCCGCTCTGAACCTTTTTCTTCAAATATCCGCCTGTAACAAGTTCATCTCTTATCTCGTTAAGCTCTGCCTCTGTTTCCGCCCTTGTAAGACAGTCAAGGACAGCGTCAAAATATTCAAGTTCTGCTTTTCCCTGCTCAATCATCTCTTTAAGCATTTTTTCAGCAGTAAACGCTTTCTTGTATTCCTTATAATACTTCTGTGCGTTTTTAGTCGGTGAAAGAGCAACATCACAAGGCACTTTTATTATTTTATTATCATCATAATAATTTTCAACCTCGTAATATTCAACCCCCTTTGGAAGCTGATACTGATTTGCCGTTATAAGCTCGGCATAAATTCTCAATGTTTCTCTATTGTCACATTCCTTTAATTCAGCCTGCTGAATATTTATTTTTCTGCTTGTTCTTTCTATTGAAGAATGCAAAAGTTTAAACAAATCCTGCGCCTTTTGCTTTGTTCTTTCAATTCTGTCACGCTCATAGTAGAAATCATCAAGCAAAGACGAAAAGGTTTCATAATGCTTTAATTTAACCGCATTTCCGTATTGCGTGATATCCAAAAAGGAAAAATCCTGCGGTTTTGACTCTGAATTAAACGCAACTGTTGCTACACCCTCGTGATTTTTCACTTTATTGATAAATCTTTCAAGAGTGATTTTTAAGTTGTTTATATCTTCACCATCAAGCTCTGAAACATATTTATCGTCCCCTACGCTTTTAAAGGCAAGCTCACGGCATACAATAGGCGACACACCCTCAATGGCTTTCAATATAGCCGAAGAAAGTGTTTTATTTGAATCAGAAAGTATAGCCTCTGCTATTTTTTCAACATCAGCAGTTAATATATCAAGCTTATTTTGCGAGGGCGGAAGAATATATTTAACAGACGGCAAAATTTCTCTTACAGAAGATTTTGTACTGTCAACTCTTTTGAGTGAATCAATTATATTGCCCTGAGAATCAATAAGAATTATATTGCTGTATTTTGACATTATCTCAATGCAAAGCGTAAGCTTGATTTTATCGCCTATTTCATTGTGAGAATCAAAGTCAAGAAAAAGAACTCTGTCAAGCCCCTCTTGCCTTATCCCGCAAAGAGTTGCCCCACAAAGCTTTTTCCTCAAAAGCATACAAAGCATAGGCGGATTTTGAGGATTTTCAGGTGCATAATCAGTCAAGTGTATTCTTGGACTGTTTGCACGGCAGCTTAACATAAGCTTAAAGCTCCCCTCTCTTGTACGCATAATAAGTACAAGCTCTTCCTTTGAGGGCTGATTAACCTTATCCACCTTTGCGTTTATACATTTCTGTTCTATTTCGTACTTTAAATAATTAAGAAAAATTCCGTCAAGTGCCATTTATTTACTCCGTCAAGCATTTTTTATCGGACTATACTGTTCCATTATTTCAACATCAATATCATCAAATTTATCTTTAAGCTTCTTTTCAAGTATCTTCAAAGCCCAGATTTCTGTTTCATAATGCCCTGCGGCAAAAAGGCTCAATCCCTTTTCTTGTGCGTCAAGGAAATTGTGATGACCTGCATCGCCCGTTACAAACGCATCAATTTCAAAGTTTGCAACATCATCTATAAAGCAACTGCCAGAGCCACCGCAAACAGCAACAGTCTTTATTTTTTTACCGCAATCATTAAATCTCACATCGCCGCCAAGTCTTGTTCTGATAAATGTTGCAAACTCCTCTGCACTCTGCTCCTGCGTTTCGCCTATTCTTAACGGTGACATTTCACATTGTTTAACATTGAGTATTTTCACATTATCAAGCCTCAGCATTTTTGCAAGTGCATCATTAACACCCATACTAGCATTATCAAGAGGTGTATGCACACAAATTGCACTTATATCAGAGCAGGCAAGCTGAAAAGGTACGCTGTCACTCATAAGTGTTTTCAATGGCTGAAAAATAACGGGATGATGGCTTACTATAACATCAGCCCCCATATCCTCTGCCTGCTCAACCGCCTGAGAAGTAATATCAAGTGCAAGCACAATTTTATTTACAAGATTATCCTTATTGCCAACAAGTAAACCGCTGTTATCCCAGCTTTCCTGCTTATCAAAGGGATACAGTTCATTGAGAAAATCATAAACTTCTGAAACCTTTATCATATCAAAAACTCCGTTCTTTTAATCTAATTTATTTTTTATATATTCCAAAGCATTTTTTATACTTTCCAACTGCTGAGAGTCCTCGTTTTTCAAAAGCAAGCCGTTGTAACGACGGTTGAGGTGATTATACTCTTTCTTTATAAAATTAACACTCGCATCATTTTTCGTATTACAAAGTTCGCCTATGTAGTAATATTCATCGCTTTGCTTTTTACTATCGCCCGTAAACTCTGCCAAAAGAGAAATATAGCAGTGTCCATCATCAAAGCTTGCGTTTTCTCTTACTATCTCAAAGCCGTTTTCATCGAGGAATTTTCTTACATCGTATGTATGGCTTTGCGGTTGTAGAATAAGCCTTGTCCCCTTTTGCTTTATCCAAGATACAGCTGAAAGGATATTAACTATAAGTGTTCCGCCCATACCAGCAAGAACGATATTATAAACACCCTCGTCAACATTTTTAAGACCATCTGATAAAACAAGAGTAATCTTATCTTTTATTCCATATTCCCTTGCTGTTTTACCTGCGTTTTCAAGCGGTCCTTTTCTGACATCAACAGCAAAGGCTTTTTCTATGGTTGAATTTAAAATCAGATTTGCAGGCAAATATGCGTGGTCTGTTCCGACATCAACCAAAACACTGCCAGCCTCAACCATATCTGCAACCATTTGAAGTCTTGGACTGAGTTTACATTCCTTCATTAAAAAAAGCCCCATTCTCAAAAAAGCCGTTCACAAAAAGCGAACGGCTAATTTGCATTGTGTTCTTATTTATTAGCTAAAAATTCATTGATTTTGCTTACAAGTTCATCTGCATCAACGCCATGAACCAAGCAAGCTTGTTCAACGCTTTCACCTCTTGAAGCAGGACATCCAAGACAATGCATACCCATTTCAAAAAAGAAAGGTGCTGTTTCCTTATCCATATCAAGAATATCGCCAACAGTCATATTTTTATCAATCTGCATTTTTATTGCTCCTTTTTGTTTTATTACTTAATCATTATAATACCTAAAAGTAAACATTTCAAGAATTTAGCGTTAATTTAAAATTTCATTAACAATTTCCTTGTACTGCTCATAGCTCATAAAAATATTAAGCATTTCAACAAGTGCATTTGTTGAAAGCAATTCAGGCAAGTCTGCTTTTTTCAAAAACTGTTTTTTGAGTGCTGTGCTGTTTTCTCTTCCTGTAAGACCATCGTTATATAAATCAAGCTTTGTTATTTTCTGTG
>JAILBY010000106.1 GCA_024680655.1 Clostridiales bacterium
AACGAAGCCATTCGGACTCAACTTGCTCCGCTGTAATAGGTTTTTGAGGAATAATGCGCTGCGCTTGGTCAGGGATTACAAATGCGTTTCCCCTTCCAATTCCAGGCGAAATCGACGCGCCAAAAAACAAATCCATTGCGCAATATTATAATAGAAGAATCGCCCTTGGTCAATGACGAACTTTTTTGGAAGCGGCCTTCCCAAGCACACCTTTGAAAACCTCTGCGTCGAAGACCCCAAAATAAAATTGGGCGACAGGGCCTACAAACTCTTTTTTATTTCCCAAAACTGCGCTAAACTCTTGGATGAAAGGCAAAAGGCCTTCTTGCGCATGGTGACAGAAAACAAGGCCTCGGACAAGTTTACCGGCCGCGTGCTGGAACTTTTGGACGACGCAAAGCGCAACACGCAATGGAGAAAGCAGTACATGGAATGGGAACGCGAAAAAACTTATGAAAGAGAAGCTGGCAAAGAAGCTGGAAGAGAAGAAAAAGCCGCGGAAACTGCAGCCAACCTAATCAAGATGGGTGTTGGAACCATGGACCAGATAGCCCAGGCAACGGGCGTTCCAATGAAAAAACTGCAAGAAATCGCCGCGAACATTTCCGTAGAAGCCTAGGGTGCTTGTCGCCCTGATGTCATCCTGAATCAAGTTCAGGATGACGGGACGGGTTTAGGACAAAGGGCTAATCCACGCACAAAGCCGGCACAACCCCGCCACTATCGCTGTAGACGTAGTTGTTGGAGTAGGCGTCACCACGGCTGCTGACGCTGCGCGCGGCGTTGCTACGACTATAGTAGGGAGAGCGCAGCCACCACCAGCCGCCAATGCCTGCAGTAGTGTTCTGATGCGCTCCGCTCGCCTTGGCGAAGTCGGTCGTCTTTCGGATTCGGGAGCTGCTTGTAGTTCCGTAGGAATCGCCAACAAATCTGTCATACAAGTCAAAGCCGTAGGCGCTTGTCGTTGCCTCCCGCTCGCTCAGCAGGAAGATTTTGTCGCTCGTGTCGTCGCAAACGTAGCTTGTGGCCTGCGTTATGTTTCCGCCGCTGTCAGTGGTTGAGGCGGCTGAGTTGTCCACCGTAGTCGTGGCGATAGCTGATTGCTGGCTTGTCGTAAAGGCCGTCTGCAAAAAGCCCTTTCCGCTAAACTCTGAGCTTGTAGTTCCGCTCTTGTTGTAGCTTAGGCCGTTCAAATAGGCGCGGACTCGGCTTTCCTTGTAGTTGTTGGGATATATGCCCGAGTCTCGGTCTTCGTCCTGCGTGTCGTAATACTTGCAGTTCACAAGCACGCTTTCCGCAAGCAAAAGCTTTTTTCCGCTGTAGTCGTCTGTAAGAACGCGCCATTTTATTGGCTCCACCTTAAAGTATTTATAGGCCGTTCCGCCTTGGCCAACGGTCGTTCCGTCGCTGTAAGTGTAGCTGCTTTCATAAGCGTTTTCCGCAAGCTTTGCGTACCAGCAATTGTCGCTTCCCTTGTAGTAGGTGAAGGCGCCTGCGGTTTTAGTGTCGCTTTCGTCAACGGTTACGCTAGACGCTTTGATGGTTTGCGGCCACAAGCCAAAGGTCACGTAAGTTCCGCTTGTTCCAAGGCTTCCGTCTGTTCCGGCCGGGAGAGGCGTGTAGTCGCCTGTAGGAGCGGAAACAGCGCTAGAGTCCACAGTTTTTGTAATCGTAAAGTTGTCGGAATACGTCGTTCCGTTGTAAACAACGCTTACATTCATAGTGTAAGTTCCATTGGGGAATGTGGATAAGAAGTTATAAGAGTTTGTGGCACTAGTGGCTATGGCCGTTGTGTCGCTTCCGTAGTAAATCGTCAAGGCCCAAGTCAAAGCGTCTGTCACGTCAGTTCCTGAAGAGTTGGTTGCGGTGACGCTTATTGTTGTAGCAGTATCGCTTGTAGTGATTTCTGTAGCGCTTGCCGTAAGAGTAAGGGCGCCTTGCGGAGTGTCGATGCTTATTGCACCGGAAGCAGGAGCGGAGTTGTCCAAATATCCCGAACTGTCTACAGACCAAGACTTTCCGCTAGGATCTGTGGTTACGGCAAACTTATCGTGATTGGCCGAAATCAAGGCGGCCGTTCCGCCAAGGACTTTATGGGCAATGGTATAGTAACTCGGCGTAATTGTGGCGACAGGTTCTGTAGCGGACAAAGCTCCGCCTATTGTCACATAAGAGCTTGTAATGGTAGAGCCGTCAGTAACTACATAAAGTTGAACGTCATTTTTGCCCGCGCCTGTGTTTCCGCTTGAGTCTCCTGCCGGCAAAGAAGCGGAGCCGCTGATGGTAAAGGTTCCACAAGTACCATCTGCATTTGCGCTTACGAATACCGCTCCGCCACGTTCAGCCTCGTTAGTTTCGATTCTTCCGCCGCTCATAGTGAATGTCGCGCTGTCGGCAACAAAAACGCCGCCGCCTTCTGCAAAATCCGAATCATCATCGTCTGTGACTGAGTTTCCAGAAATCGTTCCGCCGGTCATAGTCATAGAACCGTAATAAGGATCGGTAACAGTAACCATAACGCCGCCGCCAAAGACTTTGGCCGTGTTGCCGCTTATTGTTCCGTCGCTCATTTCAAGGCTTCCAAGATTCAATATCGCGCCGCCATATTGCGTTCCTGCCTCGTTGGAAGAAATTTCTCCGCCGGTAATTTCAAGGCTTCCGCCCTGATTCATAAAGCCAGCGCCTCCACCGACGGCAGTTGTAGAGTTATTGCTTACAGTTCCGTCAGCCAAAACAAAGATTGAGTCTTCCGTGTCTTTTTTTATCCACGCTCCGGCTCCGGCTATGGCATAGTTGTAGTCCAAAAAACCGCCGGTCATCGTGACGCTTGCCGCCGCAGAGCTTGAGCTTACGCTTGCGATTCCGCCGCCGTTTGTGGAAACTCCGTTGTACTTAATGTTTCCAGAATTAATCTTCAATGTTTTGGCATTATAAATTCCGCCGCCTTGCGTCGCATAGTTGTAGTAAACGCCGCCAGTCAAAGACGCTGGCGTATTGACGGACTCGCTAGTGTAGCTGCTGTAGCCAAGGTAAAGGGAGCCAGCGTTGTAAATGCCGCCGCCGTAATTTCCAGCATAATTTGAACAGTCCGAAGAAGATTTCGCATGGTCTGTGGCGTCCGCGTTTCCGATTTTAGTCGCGCCGTAAATGTAGCAGGTTCCGTGATTGTAAATGGCGCCGCCATAGCCGTCGTCTGAATTTGTTGACGTTGCCTTGTTAGCCTGGAAAAGAACTCCGTCCAACAAACAAGTGGCTCCTGAGCCAATGTAGATGGCGCCGCCGTTTCCTGAACTTACAACGTTATTGCTAAAGTAACAGTTTTTAATAGTAAGAGGTCCGCTTCCTCCTACGTCAAGAGCGCCTCCAGAGGAAGATTCCCGCGCATTGGCGAACATCAAGCTTTGAAGCGTTATCGGAGTCGTATTGTCAACAGTCGTAAGAATTCGGTGAGTTAAGCCGCCTGTCAAAACGCTGTCAGTATAAGAAGCGCCTTTTACCAAAATCGAAGAAGCCGTCGGCTTATATCCCATGACGCCGCTTGGATCCAAAGTAAGCTCTGTATTAAAAGCGCCGGCGCCTACGTTTATGGTGTAATCAATGCTTGAGTTGTTCCAAGTTTGAATCTTTTCAAAAGCCTTGCCCAATGTTGCGAACGGTTTGGCTTCTGTTCCAAGGCCTGTAGTGTCGCTTCCGCCGTTTTCAGAGGTGGCGATATACAAGCTTGAAGGAGGAAGCAGGACGGCATTTCCCGAAGACAAGGAAACTGTCATTGCGCCGTCGCTGCTAAAGTAAGTTGACGGAGCCGCGCTTTCATAAGTTGAATAGCCGCTTGTAAACGCGTTGGAAACGCTTTCGGAATACAAGGTTACGCCGATGCTGGAATTTGTTATGGCGCCGGCGATTACTATAGGATGGAATATCGGCGTTCCTGAATTATAGTCGCCAATCCAAAGGTTCATGTCAGAACCGCCTTCAACTTGGTTGTCCGTAATCTCAACTTTTCCAGAAATGTAAAGATTTCCGCTCTTTACATAAACTGCGGGGCCAAATCCAGAACTTGGAACAGAAACATTGTTCTTTATGGAAACGTTCTTTAAGGCGACCTTTCCGTCGGCGTTAATCGCGGAACAAGAATTTGCCTTAAGACCGGTCATTGAGCAGTCTTCCATATAGAACTCGCCGCCTGCAACGTTAATCGCGGCGTAGTCGTTTGTGGCGCAAACGCTTTGGTTTTGCGTGACGTTTATTTTTGTGAACTTAACCTTTTGCTCTACAGAATTGGAAAGGTAGAAGCCTGAATCAGAAGGCGTGTTAAAGGTAAAGGTTACCGCATTTCCAGACGTTCCGTTCTTGCAGCCGACGATTTCAAAGTAAGCGTTTGCAGTCGAATCGTTGGCGCCGGCAGTAAAGGTGTAGTCGCTAAGAACATAAATCTTGTTCACAAATTCCGGGAAGTCCGCGCTTCCGCCCATTGCAGGCGTTTTGTCCGTAAATTTTGAGATTGCTGTTGCTATTGTTGCGTAAGGCTTGGTCTTGCTACCAGTTCCAGTGTCGTCGTATCCGCTTGCCGAAATGTAAACCGACACAACATTGTTAGAAAGTTTTCCTTCGGAATCAATCGACCAGTTTTCATCTTCGACTTCTGTGACCGCAAACTTTGTGTAATTCGCGCTGTAACTTCCGGCCAAAATCTGTTTTCCTACATAGTAGGTTGCCGGAGTGACAGTTACCGCGGGAGAAGCAGTTGTCAGATTTGAGGCCACATTGATGCTTGCGGAAGACATAAGATACAAATCATTGTCGCTTGTAAAATGAGCCGAGCCGGAAATGTAAAAGGTTCCGTTTACATAAGCGCCCTTTCCGTTGCCAGCGGCAGCGTTTGCTTTTACGGTTCCGCTCTTAAAGTCCGCATTGCCGCCGCCCATATATATTCCGCCGCCTGCGCCTGTGGCTGAGTTTCCGGAAATTTCAACGTCGCTTGCGGCCGAGCCTTGGCCAATCTCAAACAATTCTTTTGTCGCCGCGCCTTGCGAATAAATTCCTCCGCCGGCAAGAGCGGAGTTTCCTTTTATAGAGCCGCTTTTAAATTTAAGGGTGGCGAGCGTTTGCTTGAAGATTCCGCCGCCGCCGTTTCCTGTAGTGGTAAGTCTTGTGTTGGCCTCGTTTGAAGAAATTTCAAGCCTGGTGGCTTCCAAAGAACTGACTGTTGCGCTATCGCCATACAAGAAAATTCCGCCGCCGCAATTTCCGGCTTCGTTGCTTCTTATCGCGCTGTCGTTTATGGTCAAAGAGCCCAAATTGTAGATGGCGCCGCCGTTTGTGTATGCGTAGTTTCCGCTTATTTCGCAATCGTTGATTATAAGCGTGCCTGACCTAACGTAAATGGCGCCTCCATGTGTTCCCTCTCCACTTCCAGCAGATCCGCCTGTGATTTTAAGGCCTTTTAAGGTGACAACATTTCCATCAACATAAAGAAAGCGAGCCAAAAGATTTGCGTTGATGCCGTCAACGTCGCGGCTTTTAAAGCCCTTTATCAAAATCTTTTGCGTGCCGTTCGTCTTGGCCATTGAATAGCTTTCAAAAGTGTCGCCAGAAGCCGCCGTAAGGGTTCCGTCAACAATTATCGTGTATTCGCTTATTCCGTCGCCGTTACTCTGAATTCTTTTGACAGCTTGCCAAAGGCTTTTTAACGGAGAAGCAAAAGAGCCTGTGTTTGTGTCATCGGCGGCCGCGTCGGGCATAATGTTGGTGTAAAAATCGCCGCCCGTTCCGCGAACCCAATACTGGGTTTGGTTGCTTTGCGAGATTGTAAGCGTAGATTCGGCGGTTCCGTTTACCCACCAAAGATTTGTCGCAAGGCTTGGATAAACGTTAATGCTTTCCATTCTGCAGCCAACATAAGAATTCTGCGAGCCTTTATCATAGCTCATCAAGAGAGTGTAGCTTCCTGCCGCAATGCCGTTTATGCCGCTTTGAAGGGTAACGCTTCCGCTGGTGACCGCGTTGTTTTTATATTGCATGCAAGAACTTGTAACGTCAGTTCCGCTTGAATTTAAAAGGGTCACCACAACGCGAGTAATGCTGGTGTCCGTAAACGAAAGAGCCAACGCAACGCTTCCCCTTACGCCGCTGTCGGTTATCGGGCTGAGAGCAATGCTTGCATCAAATGTATTTGCGTTTGCGGGAATGCTTACGCTTTGGCTTCCTGTGGCGATTGCCGTTCCTTCCGACGCGCCGCTCGCTGTGTACAAAAGATTTACGGTTAGCGTGTAGTCAACCGCGCTGTCGCTCAAGGCGCCTGCAAAAGCAAAGGAACAAGTTCCTGTGCCGCTGTCGTAAGTTCCAGGCGCCGTAAAGCTTCTTCCGCCAGAAGCCTCGAGAGTGGCGCTAAAGGAATAAGCCGAGCCTGCGATTTGGTCTATGTTTGGAAAGGCCGATTGAGAAATGCCAAAAGAGTTTTCTGAGCTTTGGACTTGATTTTGGCTTGGAGCGTTGACAGACGGCAAGCCTTGCAAGCTAGCGTTAAGGACAAGGACTCTTTGATTTGCGGGATTTGAATCTTGCGGATTAACAGTCGCGCCGCCGCCAACCGCCGTTGGATTGTCCGTAAGAAAAAGCAAGGGCGCGGAAACATCGCCGCCCATATTTGAGCAAGACGCCATCAAAGCCGCAAGAGAGAAAATTACGAATGTCCTAAAAAGCCTGAATCTCTTCATACCTTTCCT
>JAILBY010000121.1 GCA_024680655.1 Clostridiales bacterium
GAGTCCATGTTCAAAAGCTCCATCGCGGCCTTGAGCTCCTTTTGGAAGGCAAAAAGCTTTACGCGCTCGCCTGTCTTTTGCTGGAGGGCGCTTCGGATGAAGGTTTCCAAACTGATTCCCGGAACTTCAAGCGGGTTCTGGAAGGACATGAAAAGGCCCGCCTTGGCCCTCTTGTCCGTGTCTAGCTCTGTGATGTCCTGGCCGTCAAAGAAAATCTTTCCGCCTTCGAGCGCGTAGACGGGGTTTCCCATAATAACGTTTCCGAGCGTGGACTTTCCCGCGCCGTTGGGGCCCATCAAGACGTGAGTTTCGCCTTCGTTTATTTGAAGGTCAAGTCCGTCGAGCACGATTTTTGACTCAATGCCGACCTTTATATTCTGTATGTCGAGTAAATTTTTTTCCATAATAGCAACAATAATAATGAAAAACGAATTGATTTGCAATAGCCGCGCTTGCGCGAAATCCGCTCGAAACAACTATTTTAGGGCTTTCAACCAACGGTAAGAGCGGCGCAAGCGGTTTTTGTTCAAAGATTCCCGCGTTTGCCTTGTAAATCTTTTGCTCAAAGCCCTTCCGCGCTTGAAAAAAGGATCGTTTTGCTGTATAATTTCCCTAGAAAAAAAGTTTGGGAGAGACACATGAACAAGCGTAACGCGGCTAAAGCGGCCGCTTCCTTTCTTTGCGTCGCGGCTTTGCTGCTTTCTTCAATTTTAATTTCTTGTACGGACATGTCGAACGGCTCGCAAAACGGCGGGGCCGTTTTTTCGATTGACGCTGCGGCGGCCAAAACGCTTTTTGCGTTTTCCGCCCCAAGCGGCTTGGCCGACGACTCAAGGCCCCTTTACATTGACGTTGAGTTGAAGGGCGGCTGGACCTCCAAGCGGACCGTTTCCATAGACCCCAAAAAGGGCGCGACGGTCGTATTTGACTCAATTCCTGTTGGCTCTTTGGTTTGGGCCGAGGCCAAGGTTTACCACGAAGCTCAAAACTTGCTTTATAGCGGAAAGAGCGCGTCGATTGTTGTCGCCGCGGGCTTGAACCCGCTTTCTTTGCTTTTGCGCGCTTCAGGCGGCGATTCCGGCGGCGATTCTGGCGGCGATTCCGGCGGCGGCTCAGGCGGCGGCGGAAGCGCGGATGCCGGCCTTGCCATACCCTTGACTTTTGAGGCGATTGAAGCCGGCGCCACTGTGACGTTCACCAACAAGGCAAGCGGCGCGGTCACTTACAAAAAGAACGGCGGCGCGGAGGAGACAATCGCAAGCGGCGACTCAGCGGAGATAACTCTTGACGCGGTTGGCGACAAAGTTTCTTTCTATGGCGACAACGAGACTTACGCCACAGATATTTTAACAAAGAGCTGCATCAAATGCGACAAGGACTGCTATGTTTATGGAAACATAATGAGCCTTATAAAGAGTTCGGGCTTTGAAAGCGCCGTCGAGCTTACCGGCGCAAAAACGTTCTATTATTTATTCAGTGATATCTCGAATGGCGCGCATATAAAGAACAAGGCCGGTTCCGACTTGCTCTTGCCCGCCACGACGCTGGCGGAAAGTTGCTACTATAGCATGTTCAGCAATTGCTCAAGCCTGACCAAAGCGCCCGCGCTTGGGGCCGCGACGCTGGCCAAGGAATGCTACGTCAATATGTTCAACGGCTGTACAAGCCTGGCAAGCGCGCCCGCGCTTCCTTCCACGACGCTGGCGGAGGGCTGCTACAACGGCATGTTCAGCGGCTGCTCAAGCTTGACTGAGGCGCCGACGCTTGCCGCCCCGACGTTGGTCAAGGAATGTTACAAGAACATGTTCTATGGCTGTACAAGCCTTGCAAGCGTCACTTGCCTTGCCACTGACGTCAACGCCGTGGATTGCGCTAGAAATTGGCTTGGCGGCGTGGCTTCGAGCGGAACGTTCACAAAGGCGGCGGGCATGATTAGTTGGGATTCCGGCGACAGCGGCATTCCTGCCGGCTGGACTGTCCAGGATTACGGCTCAAGCGGCGGCGGCGGCAGCGGGACTGTCGGCTTGTCCACGCCCTTGACAATTGAGGCGGCGGTTTCCGGCGCCACTGTGACGTTCAAAAATATGGCTCCTGGCTCCGTCACTTACCGCGTCAACGGAGGCGCGGCGCAAGAAATCACAAGCAGCGATACGGCAACGATAACGCTTGAGGCGGTTGGCGACAAAGTTTGCTTCTACGGCAACAACACATATTATTCGACACAAAGCGGTAGTGAGCAAAGCAACATTTTTTGTGACAAGGACTGTTATGTTTACGGAAACATAATGAGCCTTGTAGACAGCGATGGCTTTGAAAACTCGACACAAATCAAAGCAGACAGGGCTTTTTTCAATCTTTTTATGGGGAACGGCAACGATCTTGCAAATATTATATATAATAGAATAACGAACAAGGAAGGGGCGGACTTGTTCTTGCCCGCGACGGGGTTGAAAAAATATTGCTACGGTGGTATGTTCGGCTTCACAAACTTGACAAAAGCGCCCGCTCTTGAGGCGGAAACGCTTGCGACGGGGTGCTACCAATCTATGTTTGAATACTGCTCAATGTTGCAAGTCGCGCCGGAGCTTAAGGCGCAAACGCTTGTGTCGCAATGTTACCAAAGCATGTTCGCCAACTGCTCAATGTTGCAAGACGCTCCCGAGCTTCCTTCAACGACGCTTGCGGAGTGGTGCTACAGCAGCATGTTCGCCAACTGCTCAAGCCTTGCAAACGCGCCGGAGCTTCCTTCAACGACGCTTGCGGAGCGGTGCTACAGCAGCATGTTCAACGGCTGCTCAAGCCTTTCCAGCGTAACTTGCCTTGCCACAAACATCAGCGCCTCAAGCTGCTTAAATAATTGGCTTAAAGACGTTGCTACGAGCGGAACGTTCACAAAGGCGGCGAGCATGACTGGTTGGGATTCCGGCGACAGCGGCATACCCAGCGGCTGGACAGTGAAAAATTACGGCGCGGTTGATTTGTCCACGCCCTTGACCATCGAAGCGGCGGTCGCAGGCGCCAAGGTTACGTTCACCAACAAGGCGCCTGGCGCCGTCACTTACAAAAAGAATGGCGGAACTGAGGAAACAATCGCAAGCGGAAGCCCCGCGGAGATAACGCTTGACTCGGTTGGCGACAAAGTTTCCTTCTACGGCAACAATGCGTATTGTTCGACATCAAGCAACAACAGCAACATTTTTTGCGACAAGGACTGCTATGTTTACGGAAACATAATGAGCCTTATGAGCGCAAGCAACTTTGAAAACTTGAAGGAAATCACGCAAACATACGCTTTTAGCCGTCTTTTTTACTCCACGTCGTCCACTAATACTAATAAAATAAAGAACAAGGAAGGGGCGGACTTGTTCTTGCCCGCGACGACGCTGTCAACCTATTGCTACAATGAAATGTTCCGCTACGCAACCTTGACAAAGTCTCCCGAGCTTAAGGCGGAAACGCTTGCGGACGGATGCTACAACGCCATGTTTGAAGGTTGCTCAAGCCTTTCCAGCGTAACTTGCCTTGCCACAAACATCAGCGCTTCAAATTGCACGCGAGGTTGGCTTAGCGGCGTTTCCTCGACCGGAACGTTCACAAAGGCGGCGGGCATGGAAAGTTGGGGCAGCGGCATACCGAGCGGCTGGACTGTCCAGAATTACAGCGATTAGTCCGCTCGCGTTGTTGCTGGCAAGACCGCAATCGTTGGTTCGAGCGGGTTCACCGCGTCTTGCAGACGCTGCTTTTAGGTGAATATCCTTATAAAATTGGCGAATAATTGTATAAATTTCTCGCCGACCTAGGAAAATCGTTAAGAAAATTAACGGGACGCCTTTACAAAAAACAACTGCCGCGCTATACTGTTGGCATGAAAACAAATCGAACTAGCGGCATTTTGGTCCATCCCACAAGCTTTTCCGGCTCTGCGGGAATCGGAACTTTGGGGCTTCCTTCATATCAATTCGTTGACTGGCTAAAAAAGGCCGGCCAGACCTTGTGGCAAATCCTTCCTTTGGGACCGACAGGCTACGGCGACTCTCCCTACGCGTCCTTTTCAACCTTTGCGGGAAACCCGCTTTTAATCGACTTGGACGCGCTTGTTCAAAAGGGCTGGGCCGACCCGGCTTCCATAACTCCTCCTGACTACATAAAGAGCTCGGGCCGCGTTGACTTTGGCGCCGTGGTTTACTGGAAAAATCCCGTCCTCAACCAGGCCGCGGACTTTTTCCAAAAGAATTGCTCTAAGGAAGACCGAGTCTTGTATGAGGCCTTTAAGAACGACAACTCGGCTTGGCTTGACAATTACGCCAATTTTATGAGCGTAAAGGCCTTTTACGACGCCAAGGCCGCCGAAGAAAAGACAAGCGGCATTTGGTTCAAGTATTGGCCCGAGGACTTGAGGGCTTGCGACCCGGCCGCGGTTTCAAAGTGGAACGCTTCCCACACAAAGGAAATCGAGAGAATCAAGACAATACAATTCTTCTTTGACAGCCAGTGGTCCGCCTTGAAGGACTACGCGAACAGCAAGGGAATAAAAATCATCGGAGACATTCCAATCTTTGTGGCCCCCGACTCGGCCGACGTTTGGGCAAACCAGCGCCTCTTTCAGCTTGAAAAGGACGGAAGGCCCACTTGCGTTGCCGGAGTTCCTCCGGACTACTTTAGCGCCACAGGCCAGCTTTGGGGAAACCCCCTCTACGACTGGGACGCGATGGCAAAGACCAACTATTACTGGTGGGTTGACCGCATCCGCCGCTGCCTTCAATTGGTTGACTGCGTGCGAATCGACCACTTTAGGGGATTTGAAGCCTATTGGTCTGTTCCCTTTGGAGAGGAAACCGCCGTCAACGGAAAATGGATTCCGGGGCCGAACAAGGCCTTGTTTGACGCGATTAAAAAGGAATTGGGCGACATTCCTATCATCGCCGAAGACCTTGGCCTTATAACGGAAGGCGTCCGGGCCTTGCGCGACGGCTGCGGATTTCCGGGAATGAAAGTCCTGCAGTTTGCCTTTGACCCAGCCGAAGCCGGAAAGGACGGAATGCTAAACGCCTTCCTTCCGCACATGTTCTGCCAAAACTGCGTGGTCTACACAGGAACCCACGACAACCAGACGATGCAAGGCTGGCTTGATTCCGCAAGCGACGAGGCCGTTCAAATCGCCGCCCAATACGCCTTTGGAAAGAAAATGACCGAACAAGAAGCGCGCGCCTCAAGCGACTCAGGCGAACTTCGCGATTCTTTGGTAAAAACCGCCATCGCAAGCGCCGCCGACATGGCCGTAATCCCAATGCAAGACATCCTTGGAGTAGGCGACGAAGGCCGCATGAACGCCCCGTCCACCGTCGGCGCCAACTGGACCTGGCGCTTTGACCTTTCCGAACTCACCGCCGAACGCGCCGAACGCTTGGCCTTTTTGTCATCCCTCTACGGCAGGAATTTGTAACGCGCAAATTGCAGACAATAAAAAAACGCTCCCGCGGAAAGGGTCGGCTCCCAGTCGCTGAGCGTATGTCGCAAACGCAATGACAAACTAAAAACCAAAACGCTCCCGCGGAAATGCGAACGACCTTTCTCGCGGTTGAGGCTGTTTGGTAAGATGTACATATAATTCAATTTCGCTCCGCGAAATTGCCAGCCTCAAAGC
>JAILBY010000164.1 GCA_024680655.1 Clostridiales bacterium
TCTTTCTCTTGACAGCGACATCATCATCAACTGCTTTGAGCGCGAAGAAATTAAATTCGCCAAAGAAGGCACTGAAGTTGACGAGCCGACAAAAGAAGACGCCTTGAGCGCCGTTTACAGCGTTCTTATGCCTGGCGAGCCGATCACTGTGGAAAACGCAGAGAAAGACTTGAACTCAATGTTCTTCACTTCTCGCCGCTACGATTTGGGCCGCGTTGGACGCTACAAGCTCAATAAGAAATTTGACTACAATCCTCCGTTGGAAGACCACACTTTGGTAAAGGACGACATTACAAACACGATGAAGTTCTTGATTAAGGTTTACATCGGCGAAGAAACTCGCGACGACATCGACCACTTGGGCAACCGCCGCATTCGTTCGGTCGGCGAATTGATGACAAACCAAATCAAGACCGCCTTTGCCAGAATGGAGCGCATTGCCAAAGAAAGAATGGGCCTAAAAGAAAACGACACAATCAAGCCGCAAGACTTGATTTCTTCAAAGCCGATTATCGCGGCTATTAAAGAATTCTTTGGCTCTTCACAGCTTTCTCAGTTCATGGACCAGATCAACCCGCTCGCCGAGCTTACCCACAAGCGCCGCTTGAACGCTTTGGGACCGGGAGGACTTTCTCGCGACAGAGCCGGATTCGAGGTTCGCGACGTTCACTATTCTCATTACGGACGCATGTGCCCGATCGAAACTCCTGAAGGACCGAACATCGGTTTGATTGTTTCATTGGCCATTTACACTCGCGTAAACGACTACGGCTTCCTTGAAGCTCCTTACCGCAAGATTGAAAAGGGCAAGGCCACAAATCATATTGAATATCTTTCGGCGATGGACGAAGACAAGTATTACATCGGTCAGGTTAGCGAAGGCATGAAGTCTGACGGTTCTTTCGCAACAGACATGATTTCTTGCCGCCGCCGCGGCGACTATACAACTCGCTCTCCAAAAGACGTTCAGTACATGGACGTTTCTCCGCGCCAGGTTATTTCTGTTTCAGCGGCGCTCATTCCGTTCTTGGAGCACGACGACGCCAACCGCGCCTTGATGGGCTGCAACATGCAGCGTCAGGCTGTTCCGCTTTTGTTCCCGGAGCCTCCGCACGTCGGAACCGGCATGGAGCAAAAGTGCGCTTATGACTCTGGCGTTTTGGTTAAGGCCAAGCGCGCCGGCGAAGTTGTAAAAGTTACCAGCGAATGCGTAACTGTAAAACCTGAAGGCGGAAAGCGCGGTGAAGTTGACGAATACGTTCTTCTTAAATACCAGCGCACAAACAACGACACTTGCAACCACCAGCGCCCGACTGTTGAAGTTGGCGAAAAGGTAGTTGAAGGTTCTGTTCTTGCCGACGGACCGGCGACTTTCAACGGCGAACTTGCCCTTGGACGCAACATTCTTGTTGGATTCGTTCCGTGGAATGGATACAACTACGAAGACGCGGTTCTCATCAGCAAGCGCGTTGTAAAGGAAGACATGTACACTTCCATCCATATCAAGGAATTCTCAACAGAAATCCGCGAGACAAAACTTGGACCGGAAAAAATCACTCGCGACGTTCCCAACACCGCCGAAAAGAATCTTGACAATCTTGACGCGGAAGGAATCATCCGCATCGGCGCCAAAGTAAAGAGCGGCGACATTTTGGTTGGAAAAGTAACTCCCAAAAGCGAAGCCGAAACAACTCCTGAATTTAAATTGCTCAACGCGCTCTTTGGCGAAAAGGCCAAGGAAGTCCGCGACACATCTTTGCGCGTTCCTCACGGTGTTGAAGGCGTTGTAATCGACATTCAGCGCTTGAAGAGAAGCGAAGGCGACGACTTGAACCCAGGCGTTGACCAGGTTGTAAAAGTAATGATTGCCAACAAGCGCAAGCTCCGCGAAGGCGACAAAATGGCTGGACGCCACGGAAACAAGGGTGTTGTTTCCCGCATCTTGCCGGAAGAAGACATGCCGTACTTGGAAGACGGAACTCCGCTTGACGTTTGCTTGAACCCATTGGGCGTTCCTTCGCGAATGAACATCGGTCAGATTATGGAATCTGAGCTTGGAATCGCCGGAAAGTACTTGAACCAGTTCTTTGAGTCTCCCGTATTCCAGTCTCCAAGCCAAGAGCAAATCGCCAAAAAGCTTGAGGAAGCCGGCCTTTCAAAAGACTGTAAGCAAATCGTTCATGACGGACGCACTGGCGAGCCTTTTGTAAACCCGATTTTTGTCGGCGTTATTTACTATATGAAGTTGCACCACTTGGTTGACGACAAAATGCACGCGCGTTCAACCGGCCCTTACTCTTTGGTCACTCAGCAGCCATTGGGAGGAAAAGCCCAGTTCGGAGGCCAGCGCCTTGGAGAAATGGAAGTTTGGGCGCT
>JAILBY010000176.1 GCA_024680655.1 Clostridiales bacterium
TGCTTTGAGTGAAGCCTCGTAGCATTTGTCAATATGTGGGTTCTGACCTATATCATTATATAGAGTAAATTCAATGCCCTCGTTTTTGAAACACGCCTCAACATCAGCCATAGCACCGCTTGTTTTATACGCTGTTTTTGTTGTTACTATAAGACAGCGTGAGCCTAAGGCTCTGAGTAAGGCGGAATTTTTTATCAATGCTCCGTTTCCACTTACTACTTTTACAGGCATAAAAAAATTAAAATCCATAATAAATCCTCCGTTTTTTTCAATAAATCATAAAAAATGTTTGTTAAATTTTTAATTATTGTCAAAATTATTGAATTTTTATTTTAGATAATATAAAATGAATCGATAGGTCTTTTTTGAAAAGGGTGATTTGAGCTTGAAACGCAAAATTGTTTCTGCCCTGTGTATTTGTTTAGGGGTGTTTTTAATAGCAGGTACAACGATATATGATGCTGTAAAAAACAACCGTGAAACCGATAAGACCGATGTGCTTATGGGTACTATTGTAACACAACGGATTTATGGTGGCAATGTGCAAACAGCGGAAAAAATCGCAGACGAGATAAGCAGACTTGAAAATGAACTTATTTCTTGGCGTGTTCCGACTTCTGCAACGGGTATTCTCAACGAAAAGCTTTCTGTTGAAAATGAAGAGCTTGGAGAATACATAAATGTATGCAACCAACTTTCACAGTTGAGCGGTGGCAAGTTTGATATTACCTGCGGTAAACTCACTCAGCTTTGGGGGATAGGTACACCTCAGGCAAAAGTGCCTGAGCAAAGTGAAATAGACTCGGCTCTTCAAAGCGTTGACTATAAAAAAATAACAACCGATGATGGAAAAATAACTATCGGCGAGGGACAAAGCGTAGATTTGGGAGCAGTAGGCAAGGGTATTGCTTGTGACAAGGCTCTTTTCGTTCTCAAACAAAACAAAGTAAAATCAGCTATTATAAATGTTGGTGGCAGTCTTTTGGTTCACGGTGAGAAAAGCAAGGGCAAGTGCTGGAAAATAGGAGTCAGAAATCCTTTTTCAGATGATGCTTCTTCACAGATAGCAACTCTCAGCCTTGCTAATTGCTTCGTTTCAACCTCTGGCGATTATGAAAAGGTTTTCACTGACGCTGACGGCAAAAAATATCATCACATTTTAAATGCGTTGAACGGTTACCCTGAACAGACTGATTTAGTGTCAGTTACTGTTGTTACTGATAAAGGAATTTTGAGTGATGGACTTTCAACGGTCTGTTTCCTTGTCGGCTATGAAAAAAGCCTTGCTATTCTTGAAAAATATGATGCACAGGCAGTTTTTATCTTTAAAGACAGAACAGTAAAGGTTACTCGTGGTTTGCAGAATAACTTTGAATTGACTGATAATTCATTCAGTTTAGGTGCTTGATATGGCAAATAGAGAAAAGTTTTTAAAAAAAGGCGATATTATTATAGCCTTAATCGTCGTAGTTCTTGCTCTTGTTATGCTTTTGCCGAGGTATATAAACAAAAGCGATAATCCAGTGGCAGTTATAACAAAAAATGGCGAAGAGATATACTGCATAGAATTGAACAAGGTAGAGCAAGGCTATGATATAAATATAGAAAGTGTTGTTATCAGAGTTGAAAAAGGGAAAATCTTTTTCAGCGACTCTGATTGTAAGGATAAAATCTGCGTTAAAAGCGGTAAACTTTCGCATATAGGCGATACAAGTGCCTGCCTGCCTAACAAAGTGGTAATTACCATTAAAGGTGTGGGCAGTTCAGGCGTTGATGCAATTACTTATTAAGGGGTTGGACTTATTGCCCGAAAAAAACAAAGATTATAGCAAGCTTACCCAAAGGGTTGCGTTTCTTGGAATTCTTGGAGCAACAGCACTTGTAATATCATTTCTTGAAAATCTTATTCCAAATCTTCCGGGTATGCCACCAGGGGCGAAGCCAGGCTTTTCAAATATAGTTACTATGTTTACAGTATCCGCTATGGGCTTGCCGTCTGCTATATATATAGTATTATTAAAGGCGGTATTTGCAGGGGTGACAAGAGGAGCAACTGCATTTTTTATGAGCCTTTCAGGTGGATTTTTGAGTATGATTGTTATGTATGTGTTGCTCAAAAGAAAGAGGCAACCGTTTTCTTTGATAGGTGTGGGTATCATTTGTGCGATAGTGCATAATATGGCTCAGCTGGCTGTTGCGTCGGTGATTTCAGCAACAAAATCTATATTTTACTATGCGCCATTTTTACTGCTTTTTGCGGTAATAACAGGCTCTGTAACAGGCACAATTCTCAAAGCGATTATGCCTGCTCTTGAAAAAGTAAGTAAACACTTTATAAAATAAAAAGACATCAATAAGGGGATGAAACAATGGATGAAATAAGAAAAGGCGGTATCCTTAAAGCCGTCAAAAAATCAAGAGGCGGAATTATGGTCGCACACCATAAGGACACAAAGGATTTACCTGTTGTCCGTATGCCTGCACCAGAATTTGTAACTCTTCCTATGCAACAGCATATAGGTGCACCTTGCACACCTACTGTAAAAGTGGGCGATACCGTTGCAGTAGGTCAGGTGATAGGTGATACTGATAAATTCGTTAGTGCACCTATACACGCTTCTGTTTCAGGTACAGTAAAATCAATAGGTGAGGTAAGACTTCCCTCGGGTATGATAACTCAGGCTGTTACGATAGAGTCTGACGGAGAAATGCGACTTTTCGATGGAATTGAGCCTCCAAAGGTTGAAACAAAAGACGACCTTATCAAAGCAGTAAGGCAGTCAGGTCTTGTAGGTCTTGGCGGAGCGGGCTTCCCATCACATGTAAAGCTTGCTTTTGATGAAAGCAAGGGCATTGATACTCTTGTTATAAATGCTGCTGAGTGTGAGCCTTACATTACTGTTGACTACCGTGAATGTATTGATAATTCTTGGGATATTTTTTCAAGCATTTATACATTAAAGGATTTGCTTGGCTTTAAGAAAATAATTATTGCAGTTGAGGATAATAAACCAGATGCAATAAAGGTACTTAAAGATATTGCAGACAGTAAAAACGATGTTAATGATTCTGTTAAGATTATGACTCTCAAATCAAAGTATCCTCAGGGTGCTGAAAAGATGATGGTGCTTTCTGCAACGGGCAGAAAGGTTCCTCCTGGAAAGCTTCCTGCTGATGTTGGCTGTGTTGTTATGAATGTTACAAGTGCTTCATTTATTTCACGCTATCTCAAAACGGGTAAGCCACTTGTAAGCCGTTCTCTTACTGTTGCAGGTGATGCAATAGCAAACCCTCAGAATGTAAGAGTTCCGATAGGTACAAAAATCAAAGAAATCATTGATTTCTGCGGCGGTTATTCAAACGAGCCTTATAAGCTTATTGCTGGCGGCCCTATGATGGGTATGGCTCTTGTTGATGACCAAGGTCCTATACTTAAAAGCAATAACGCAATACTTGCTTTTTCAGATACCAAAAAAATCAAAAAAGAGGTTGACTGTATCCGTTGTGGCAGATGTGCAAAGGCTTGCCCTATGTCATTGATACCTACTAATATAGAAAAATACACAAAGATAAGGGATATAGAAAAACTTAAAAATTCGGGCATTATGGTATGTATGGAATGTGGTAGCTGTTCATACTCCTGCCCAGCGGGCAAGGCTCTTGTTCAGCATATGCGTCTTGCTAAATCAGTTCTCAGAGAAGCGGAGGCGAAAAAATAATGAAAAATGAAAACAGAAAGCTTACTGTTAGTGCATCTCCGCACGTGCGTTCAAACGAAACAGTTACAGGCATAATGCTTGATGTTATAATTGCACTTATTCCTGCTCTTGTTGCATCTGTTTATGTCTTTGGTTTCAGAAGTCTTGCAGTTGTTGCAACCTGCGTTGCAACCTGCGTTCTTTCAGAATATATCTGCCGTAAGGTTATGAAAAGAAATAACACTATAACAGATTTAAGTGCAGTTGTTACAGGTATTTTACTTGCTTTTAATCTTCCTGTTTCAATTCCATTATGGATGGCTGTTATAGGAAGCGTTGTTGCAATAGTTGTTGTTAAACAATGCTTTGGCGGTATAGGTAACAACTTTGTAAACCCTGCACTTGTCGGCAGAATTGTTTTGATGTGCTCTTTCCCGACTGCTATGAGTTCGTGGGTTATGCCTTATGCGTGGAAAAGCACAACCGATATGCTCACAACTGCAACACCTCTTGCTGAAATCTCAACAATGTTCAAGGCTGGCGATGTTTCAGCACAAGCATTCAATGCAAACGGTGCTTTGCCAAGCATAGGCGAGCTTATGGTTGGTGCAAGACAAGGCTGTCTTGGCGAGGTTTGTGCAATAGCTCTTATAATCGGTTTCTTATATCTTATAATAAGAAGAGTTATCTCACCTGTAATTCCTCTTACATATATCGGTACAGTTGCTGTTATAATGCTTATCGCTGGTAAGGGAAGCGTTGACTTTATGCTTTATGAAATCCTTTCAGGCGGTTTGCTCCTTGGTGCTATTTTTATGGCAACAGATTACACAACTTCACCTATCAATTTCAAGGGCAAGATAGTCTTTGCGATAGGCTGTGGACTTATAACCTGCCTGATAAGACTTTTTGGCTCTTTGCCAGAGGGCGTTTCTTTCTCAATAGTTATAATGAACATTCTTGTTCCGCATATAGAAAACCTCACTTTTTCAAAGCCTTTCGGCACACCTAAAAAGCAAAAGGAGGTAAAGCAATAATGAGAATCGATAAGCTTGACAAAAAACAAATTCTTATTCCTGCTGCGGCACTCGTTGCAATATGCCTTGTTGCCACACTTCTTCTTGCAATAACAAACAAGATTACTCAGCCGAAAATTGAGCAGTTGAATATAATTACAGAGCAGGAAACGAAGTTAAAGGTTTTTGAAAATGCAACTGCATTTTCAGATGCTAAAAAATATAATCTTGATGGTGTTGAATACACATACTATGATGCTCTTGATGAGGACTCAAATGTAATAGGAACAGTTGTTGTTTCAGCAAGCAAGGGCTATGGCGGAGATGTCAAAATTATGACAGGCGTTGATGCAGACGGCAAGGTTACGGGCGTTGAAATCCTTGATATAAACGAAACTGCTGGTCTTGGTATGAACGCAAAGGGCGAAGATTTCAGAAAGCAGTTCATAGGTAAAAGCGAAAAAATTTCAGTTATAAAGAATAAATCTGCTGAGGGAAATGAAATTGTCGCACTTACAGGTGCAACAATAACCTCAAAGGCAGTTACAAATGCTGTTAATATAGCATTATCTGTGCAAAAGGGGGTGTAAGTAATGGCTGAGAAAAAGAGTCTTTTTAAAGAATTTTCAAAGGGTATAATAAAGGAAAACCCGACCTTGCGTCTGGTTCTTGGTACCTGCCCTACACTTGCCACTACTACATCTGTTGAAAGTGCAATAGGTATGGGTATTGCGGCAACTGTTGTTCTTATATGTTCAAACATAGTTATTTCAGCACTTCGTAAGGTCATTCCTTCAAAGGTGCGTATTCCAGCTTATGTTGTTGTTATAGCAAGCTTTGTTACAATAGTTCAAATGCTTGTAAAGGCTTTCTTGCCTGACCTTAACAATCAGCTTGGCGTATATCTTCCTCTTATAGTTGTAAACTGTATCATTCTTGGCAGAGCAGAGGCTTTTGCAAGTAAAAATGCTGTTATCGCTTCGGCTGCTGACGGTTTGGGTATGGGCGTAGGCTTTACTGCTGCTCTTTTCCTTATGAGTACGGTTCGTGAGGTGTTGGGTGCAGGCTCTTTCTATGGAATGAGCATACCTGTTCTTTCCGCACATCCTATGCTTATCTTTATTCTCCCTCCTGGTGGCTTCTTTGTTTTCGGTCTTCTTATTGCTTTGTCAAATAAGCTTGCAACAAAGAAAGGCAAAAAGCCTGCTAACCTCGGTGGCTGTAAAGCGTGTCCGTTTGTTGACAGTTGCAATAGTGCCAACTGCGAAAACGCTTCAAAAGAGGAGGTGGCTGAATAATGAAACCATTACTTGCTATTATTCTTGCCGCTATGCTTACCAACAACTTTGTTCTTTCAAAGTTCCTTGGTATATGCCCGTTCCTCGGCGTTTCAAAAAAGGTAAATACAGCAACAGGTATGAGCGTTGCAGTTATTTTTGTTATGGTTCTTGCAACCATTGTTTGCTATCCTATCAATCTTTTGCTTGTAAGCAAGGATATGGAATATTTGCAAACAATAGTTTTCATTCTTGTTATTGCCGCACTTGTTCAGTTGGTTGAGATAGTTCTCAAAAAGTATATTCTGTCACTTTACAGTGCTCTTGGAATATATCTTCCGCTTATAACAACAAACTGTGCTGTTTTGGGCGTTGTTCTTCTCAATATAAGTGATGGCTATAATTTTGTTCAGTCAGTTGTAAATTCATTCGGTGCAGGTGTAGGCTTTATGATTGCTATGCTTATGTTTGCAGGTGTCCGTGAACGCCTTGAAGCAGCGGATATCCCTGAAACATTAAAGGGCTTGCCAATAACACTTATTTCTGCATCGCTTACTGCGGTTTCCTTCCTCGGCTTTACAGGTGTCGTTGAAGGCATATTCGGTTGATAGGAGGTAGTGTTGTTATGAATATTTTACTTCCTGTTTTAGTTGTTTGTGCAATTGCACTTGTGCTTGGTTTAGGTCTTGCACTTGCTTCGATTATTATGGCAGTTCCCGTTGACAAAAAGGCAGAGGAAATCCAAGAGGTTTTGCCCGGTGCTAACTGCGGTGCTTGCGGTTTTTCAGGTTGCTCTGGCTATGCTTCGGCTTTGTCAAAGGGTGATACTAATAAGACTTCTCTTTGTGCTCCCGGTGGTGCAGATGTTGCAGCAAAGGTTGCAGAAATTATGGGAGTTGCCGCTGAAAGCGTTGTGCCTCAGGCGGCTATGGTAATGTGCCGTGGTAATTCACAGAATACAGATACAAAGCTTTTGTATAGCGGTGCTAAAAGCTGCCGTATGGCTTCACAGCTTTTCGGTGGTCCACAGCTTTGCTCTTATGGTTGTATCGGCTTCGGCGATTGCGTTCAGGCTTGCCCTTATGGTGCAATAAGCATTTGCGACGGCGTTGCAGTTGTAAATCCTGAAATATGCAGAGGCTGTAAGATTTGCGTTTCAACTTGTCCAAAGGGCATAATAAAAATGGTGCCTGTTAATGAGCAGAAAGCAGAAGTGCTTTGCTCAAATCACGACAAGGGTGCACAGACAAGGAAAATGTGTGACGCTGGTTGTATAGGCTGTATGAAATGCGTTAAGGCTTGCGAGCACGAGGCTGTTAAGGTTGAAAATGCTCTGGCAAGCGTTGATATGTCAAAGTGCGTTGCTTGTGGCAAGTGCATTGAGGGCTGTCCTACAAACGCTATTCAGATGGTTTTATTAAACAAGACTTTATAATAAAAAACAATGGATACAAAGCAGAGAAGTTAATTGCAAAATTGCTTCTCTGCTTTTTTCAGCAATATTGACATAAATTTAACAAGTCAAAATATGCTTGTTATTTTGTTTGACACTTGAAAAAATGCTATGTATGTTATAAAATATTAAAGGTTAAAATAAAAAAGTAAATATTTACAGTTTGCTTGTTTAAGAAAGGACGATAACAATGAGCGCATTAAACAAAAAGAATGTTGAAGATTTACAGGTTAAGGGCAAGAGAGTTCTTGTTCGTTGTGACTTCAATGTACCATTGAAAGATGGCAAAATTACAAACGATAACAGAATTACAGCAGCTTTGCCAACAATTAAAAAGTTAATTGAAAACGGCGGCAAGGTTATTCTTTGCTCACATCTTGGTAAGCCAAAGAATGGTCCTGAGGATAAATTCTCACTTGCTCCTGTTGCAGAGCGTTTGAGCGAATTGCTCGGCAAAGAGGTTGTTTTTGCAAAGGATAATGAAGTTGTTGGTGCAAATGCAAAGGCAGCAGTTGAAAAGATGAATGATGGTGATGTTGTTCTTCTTGAAAACACTCGTTTCAGAGCAGAAGAAACAAAGAATATTGATGATTTCAGCAAAGACCTCGCTTCTATTGCTGATGTTTATGTAAATGACGCTTTCGGTTCAGCTCACAGAGCACACTGCTCAACAGCAGGCGTTACAAAGTTTATCAAAGGTGAAACAGCAGTAGGCTATCTTATGAATAAAGAAATTGAATATCTTGGTAATGCTGTTGAAAATCCGGTAAGACCATTTGTTGCTATCCTTGGTGGTGCAAAGGTTGCAGATAAGCTCAATGTTATTTCAAATCTTCTTGAAAAGTGCGATACTCTCATCATCGGTGGCGGTATGGCTTATACATTCTTAAAGGCTAAGGGCTATGAAGTTGGTACTTCACTTGTTGATATGGAAAAGGTTGACTATTGTAAGCAAATGCTTGAAAAAGCAGAAAAGCTTGGCAAGAAGTTAGTTCTTCCTGTTGATACAACAATCGCTAAATCTTTCCCTGATCCTATTGATGCTCCTATTGAGGTTTCAGTTGTAGATTCAAACGCAATCCCTGCTGATATGATGGGACTTGATATAGGCACAAAGACACAGGAACTTTTTGCAGATACAGTTAAATCTGCAAAGACAGTTGTTTGGAACGGTCCTATGGGTGTGTTTGAAAACCCAATTCTTGCAAAGGGTACAATCGCAGTTGCAAAGGCTCTTGCTGAAACAGATGCTACAACAATAATCGGTGGCGGTGACAGTGCAGCAGCAGTTGTTCAGTTAGGCTTTGCAGATAAGATGAGCCACATCTCAACAGGTGGCGGTGCTTCTCTTGAATATCTTGAAGGTAAGGTTTTACCAGGTATTGATGTTATACAGGATAAGTAAAATTATTATGGGTAGGTGATGAGCCTGCCCATAATTTGAGTAAATACAAAATATTTTATTTCAGAAAAAGGGGAAAATTATTATGAACAAAAGTCTTCGTAAAGCAGTTATTGCAGGTAACTGGAAAATGAACAAAACTCCATCAGAAACTACTGCACTTATTAACGAAATGAAACCTCTTGTTGCAAACGCAGATTGCGATGTTGTTGTTTGCGTTCCTTATGTTGATTTGCAGGCAGCACTTGATGCAACAAAAGGCTCAAATATCAAGGTTGGTGCTGAAAACTGCCATTGGGGAAAGAGCGGTGCTTTCACAGGTGAAATCTCAACACAGATGCTTACAGAAATGGGCGTTGAGTATGTAATCATAGGTCACAGTGAAAGAAGAACATATTTCGGTGAAACAAATGTAACAGTTCAGAAGAGAGTTCGTGCTGCTCTTGATGCAGGTCTTAAAGTTATTCTCTGCGTTGGTGAATATCTTGAACAGAGAGAACAGGGCGTTACTTTTGAAGTTGTTTCAGAGCAGACAAAGATTGCTCTTGGTGGTGTTTCAAAGGACGAACTTAAAAATATCATAATCGCTTATGAGCCTGTATGGGCTATCGGCACAGGTAAAACTGCAACAGCAGAGCAGGCTAACGAAGTAAACCATGCAATTCGTGAAGTAATCGCAAAACTTTATGATAAGGCTGCTGCTGATGCTTTTGTTGTTCAGTACGGCGGTTCTATGAATGCTGGTAATGCAGATGAGCTTCTTGCACAGGAAGATGTTGACGGTGGTCTTATCGGCGGTGCATCACTCAAAGCAAAGGATTTCTCTGAAATTGTAAAAGCAGCTTCAAAGTAATTTTAATTAAATCGGTTAATTTATTAAGTGTTTTTACAAAAAGGAGAATTTAATATGAAAAAACCTCTTGTTTTATGTATAATGGACGGCTTTGGCAAAAATCCTGAAACAAAGGGTAATGCTATTGCTGCCGCAAAAACTCCTCGCCTTGATAAGCTTATGGCTGAATGCCCTATGACTTACATAGGTGCTTCTGGTATGGATGTTGGTTTGCCAGACGGTCAGATGGGTAACAGCGAAGTAGGTCACACAAATATCGGTGCTGGACGAGTTGTTTATCAGGAACTTACCCGTATTACAAAAAGCATAAAAGACGGAGATTTCTTTGAAAATAAAGCACTCAAAGGTGCTGTTCAGAATGCAATAGATAATGGCACAGCACTTCACCTTATGGGACTTATGTCAGACGGCGGTGTTCATAGCCATAATACACATCTTTGGGCAATAGTTGAGCTTGCAAAGAAAATGGGACTTGAAAAGGTTTATGTTCATTGTATCCTTGACGGCAGAGATGTTGCGCCTACATCTGGTGTTGACTTTGTTGCTGAGTGCCAGAAAAAGCTTGAAGAAATCGGCGTTGGCAAAATAGCAACTGTTATGGGCAGATATTATGCTATGGACAGAGATAATCGTTGGGAGCGTGTTTCAAAGGCATATAACGCTATGGCTCTTGGCGAGGGCAATTTTGACGCTGACCCTGTTGGTGCAATAAAGAAATCTTATGAACAGATTGACGAAGAGGGTAAGAATATAACAGATGAATTTGTTATTCCTACTGTTTGCCTTAAAGATGCAACA
>JAILBY010000178.1 GCA_024680655.1 Clostridiales bacterium
AGAGCTTTTTCTTCGCTCATTCTTTACACTTGCGTGTTTTCTGTACTTACTGTGTTAGTACGCTTCAAGTTTTTCTGAAAACTTCATTGAATATTTCAGGGTTCCTTGTCATCTTTCGTTGTTTAATTTTCAAGGTCCAAACCGCACCCCTCTTGCAGAGTGCTTGATTATCTTATCAAACCACAACACTTTTGTCAACACCTTTTTTAAAAGTTTTTTGTAAAAGTTAAAACGCTGCCGGGTGTTCGCAAGACTGCTTGTATATTCATTGATAATAATACCCTATATGATGTATAAAACGGCAAAAAAATCTGCACCAGATATGATGCAGATTTTAATTGTTCAATTATTTAATTTTAAGCTCTTCATCATAAAGCTGAACTCCGTCGGTATCCATACTTTTTAATTTCAGACCAAAATAAAGTGTAGGTGCTCTGCCCTCTGGATACAAATCCAAAAGAGGAACCATAACAAAAGCTCTTTCCATAGCTCTTGGGTGAGGCAATTTAAGTTCAAATGTATCAAGCTTAAAGCCATCATAAAGCAAAACATCAAGGTCAATTATTCTTGGACCATTTTTTATAGTACGCACTCTGCCCATTGATGCTTCTATGCCGAGGCAGGCACCGAGCAAGGCGTGAGGTGAAAGAGCAGTTTTTATTTTTATATCGGCATTAAGAAAATCCTCTTGATTTTCATAGCCTACTGGTTTTGTTTGATATACCTTTGATATTTTTTCTATTTTTGTTGCAGGCAAAAGTTTTATTGCGTCAACTGCCGCCTGTAAATTTTCCATTCTGTCACCCTGATTTGTTCCTAACCCGATTACAGCTTCATTCATTTTTCAAACTCTCCCTTTTTCTCGTTATTTCAACAGCAACATAGTCAAAATCTGCACTTATAGGTGCTTGTGGTTTTTTCACTGCAACAGTGACCTCTTCAACAGAGGGATATTCTTCAAAAATCTGTTCTGCTATTCTTTGAGCTACGCTTTCTATCAAATCATATTTCTTTTCAAGCATAACTCTTTTAATTGTTTTGATTATTTTTGCATAGCTTACCGTTTCATTCAAATCATCAGTACAGCTTGCCTTATATATATATGTAGAAACGGAAGCGTCAATAATAAAATTCTGCCCGTTTTCCTTTTCCTCGGAATTAACGCCATGATAGGCAAAAACCTTTAAGCCCTTTACTATAATTTTATCCATAGCCTAACCTCTCATAATTATAGCGTCAATCATTTTTGCAGCCTGAGAACACTCTTTGACATCGTGCACTCTTATAATATCAGCACCGCCCATAATAGCCGCTGTATTTGCCGCAATAGTCCCATAAAGGCGTTGCTTTGGTTCATCAACCATAGTAGCTGTGCCTATAACTCTTTTCCTTGAAACAGCATAGAGCAAGGCAATATTATCACGCTTTATCAAATCAGCATTCTGCAAAAGTTCAAGATTATCTTCATAGCTTTTGCCAAAGCCTATGCCACAATCAAGGCAGATATTATTTAAAGGAATTGCATATTCCTTCGCTTTCAATAGAACATCATCAAAGAATTCGTTTACGCTGTCCGTAACGCAACCATCATAATCAGCAGTTTCAGACGCTGATTTTCCGCCCGTATGCATTAAAATCCAGCCTGCACCATACTCTTTTACAACCTGTGCCATTTCAGAATTGAACTCACCGCTTACATCGTTGATTATATCGGCAGAAATTTCAAGAGCAAATTTTGCAACCTCTGGATAGTAAGTATCAACTGAAATTACAAGATTTTTATCTTTGAGAGCTTGTAAAACGGGCTTTAATCTTCGCATTTCTTCCTCGGCTGAAACAGGCGTATGCCCAGGTCTTGTTGACTGTGCACCTATATCAATAATATCCGCACCGTCCCGAGCCATTTCAAGAGCGTGTTCAACTGCCTTATCAGCGTCAACAAAATCTCCGCCGTCTGAAAATGAATCGGGTGTAACATTGAGAATACCCATTATGTAAGTTTTTTTGCCAAGGTCAAAGCTAAACTCTTTACCTTTAAATGTATTAGACATTATTTTACCCCTTAAACAGATTTTATTATCTTGTAAGCAAAGACATAGCCTCTGCTCTTGTTCTTGCGTCAGAACGCATAAGACCTCTTAAAGCAGAAGTCTGAGTAACTGCACCTGCCGCTCTTGCACCACGCATAGTCATACAAAGATGCTCTGCCTCAATAACAACCGCAACACCTTGTGGTTGAAGCTCTTTTTCAAGAAAATCAGCCACCTGAGAAGTGAGCCTTTCTTGTAACTGAGGGCGTTTTGCAAAGCTTTCAACTATTCTTGCAAGCTTTGAAAGACCGATAACCTTTCCGTCAGATGGAATATAGGCTATATGTGCTTTGCCCATAAACGGCAAAAGGTGATGTTCACACATTGAATACATAGGAATATCACGCACAATAACCATTTCATCGTTATTGCTTTCGTTAAATATTTTAAGATGTCTTGTTGCATCATCGTGAAGTCCAGAGAAAATATCTTCATACATATTTGCAACACGCTTTGGCGTTTCAACAAGTCCCTCTCTGTCAGGATTTTCGCCTATTGCTATCAGAATTTCTCTGACAGCCGCCTGTATTCTTTCTTTATCAACTATTTTAATCAACCCCTAAAAAATTAAAGAAACAGCATTAAGATTTTCTGTTTTTGAATAAATGAATTCTTTTGAATTTAGTTTATTGCTTTCTATTGCAACATTTGCAATATCTATAACTCTGAAAAGTGCACCCTTTGAGAAAAGCTCGTCAACAGAAGACTTATATATCTGCTCGGAAAACCTTATTTCAAGATGTGTTTCTCCATTGTTTGCCGCAACGGCAAGCAGACTTGCAAGCCTTGTTTTGTCATCGGCATTAAACGAAGAAAAGAAAGAGTTTGTTTTTATGAAATAATTTTCAGCAGTTGCCGTACAGCTTTCTGCATCAGCGATATAATCAGCCGTATGCGTTTTCTGTAAGTCTGTATCAGTTATATTAAAATAAGTATGATTAACATATTCCTTATTATCATTTGAAAGAGGATCATCCCAAGTTGCGTCAAGGTTATACCATTCGCCGTTTATCTTGACAACATTCCACATATGCCTTTCGTTTTTTGTATCCGACTGTGCCTGACCTATAACAACATAGTTTTCTATATCCACCATATTGAAAAGCAGTTGAATAGCTCTTGCGTAGCCTTCACAGGTAGCCTCTCCGTCAACTATTGCACCATAGGCTGTATGCGTTTCATCATAGTCCTCAGTAGAAACATACTTACAATGCTCTATCAGCCAGTCGTGAATATAAAGCTCTTTTTCAAAATCAGACGCTTGTAAATTTACCCCCGAAACAACTTCCTTTGCTTTTTCTGCAAGTTCAGTACATTTTTTTGAATAGGTAGGATAATCGTATTTATATTCGGGATAAACATAAGTATTTTTTAAAAAATTCGGATTTATCTGAAAGTTTGTTTTCAAGCCTATAAGACTTGGATTATCGTAAGAAACAGCTTTCAAGGCTTCTTTTATATCGTCACCATCGGAAGATGATATCTTTATCTTTTCTGGCTGTTTTCCTATTTCATTGAGAATTTTATGGTAAATTTCTTTTTGAATATCGCTAAGTCTATCATAATAAAAATGGCTTTCACTTTCCACCGTCTGTTCATTGTTCAGCGAAAAGATATTCTGATTTTCGGTTGTTTGCTTTGCTCTTTCTGTAATCACTTTTAGAGCAAAAGCCGCCACAAGCAAAATCAATATTGTTATAATGCCTGCTTTTATCTTTCTCATCAGGATACACTCTCATTGAAGCCGTCAGTTGAAGTTACAGCCGTCGACGGTTTCCTTTCCTTTGATTTTACAAAAACCTGCAAACAATCTGAATAAGAATTAAAATCAGCAATACTTATATTGCTTCTGACTGTATTTATAAGCTTTACAAAGAGGTCGTCACCCTCAACAACATTTTTATAAACTACATACTGGTCAAGCATTTTGCAAATAAGCCCAGACTGCTTTAAAAGCATTGAGTTCATATCGCTTTCAGGCATCTGCATATATTTCATTATTGTATCGCCAGATATTGCTTGATTTCCAGCAGGCAAGGATAAATTCCACTTTTCAGTTCTGTACTCAATAGGATTTTCAAGATTTATCGCAAGAGCATCGCCTATCGCTTTAATAAAATCCTTCATTCCCGTATCAGTAAAGGCAACATATCTGTCAAGCTTAAAGCCGAGGTGATTTTCAACCGCCATAACAAGCTGATTAAAGCCGCCATATTCATAATGTGATAAAAATGTACCCGCTCTGCCGTTGACTGTCGCCTGAACATTCGGATCTATTGAGCATACATTAAAGGTAACATTATCTTTATCTATGTTTACAATACTTATAAATCTGAATTCTTTAAAATCATCATCAAAGCCAACAACAAGAAAGTTTGCCTTGCCTGAAATTTCAGGCAACGGTGCTTCAACATCTTCTGGCTGAGTATTTAAAATTGTTGTTTCTTCTGGTTTTCCTATTATTGCATTTATATTAAAATCGTATTTTATAAGCAAAACAAGTGAGGTTATTCCGCCGAAAACAAAAACGAAGATAAGCAAGGATAAAATGAAAATTTTATTTTTGTTTTTCTTTGCATTCTGTTCTGTTGTGAAATGCAAGGTTTTTCTGCTGCCAAAAAAGTTTCTTCTCAAAAGCTCAACTCCTTTAACCGTTCTCTTTACATACCTTTTTATTTTACCATAATATATAAAAAAAACAAGGGCTTACACTATGGTTAAATTTGACTTTAAAAAAGGTTTGGCATATAATTATTGTGTTAATTGTTTTTACAAGGAGAAGAATAAAATGGCTGAAACTTCAAAAAAGAAAAGTAATGTTTTATCTATTATTTTAACAGTTATAATAGCAGTTTTTTCAATAGGTCTTGCTTCTTATTTGATTTATGAAAAAGCAATAGACTACCGCTCACCTGATGATACAACGCAGGCTGACGATTCCACACAAAGAGAAGAACGCACAACAGCCTCAAACACACTTGACCCGATAGAAGTTCATTATAGTGCAACTGCTCAACAGCTTATTGACAATCTTAAAAGAAACGACACCGCTCTTATGGAAAAATGCAGTCAGGGCGTTCAGTTCACTGGTAAGGTCAGCGATATAGATGCAACGGGCGTTACAATACAGACAGAAAACGATAATATGGGTTGCATTATATGTTATTTCAGAGAAAATCAAGATTACAAATCTGCATATAATAAAGGCGACGAAGTAATTATTTCGGGAAAAATTGATGCAATCGGCGTAAGACATACAATTATTTTTAAAAACTGTTCTATTGACAAGGAAAAAGATACAAGCCTTACTCCACTTTTCTAATTAAAAAATAAAGCCTTTATCACAAACATATAAAACATAACAAGAGCAAAGCCGAAAATCAGCTTTGCTCTTTATTTCTTAGTTATCAGCTTTTTTGCAATAAAAATCAACTGCATAAAAAAATCAGAGGCTTTAAAAACCTCTGATTTTTTTCTTTTTTATTCAGAAAACATTGGAGTAGAAAGATATCTTTCACCTGTATCAGGTAACAAAGCAACAATAACCTTGCCCTTATTCTCTGGGCGTTTTGCAAGCTCTGTTGCAGCGGCAACTGCTGCACCTGAAGAAATGCCTACCAAAAGTCCTTCTTTTCTTGCAAGAGTTCTGCCTGTTTCAAAAGCAGCTTCATTTTCTACTGTGATTATCTCATCATAAATCTTTGTGTTGAGTGTTTCAGGAACAAAGCCTGCACCGATACCCTGAATCTTGTGAGGACCAGGTGTGCCCTTTGACAAAACAGGTGAGCCTGCTGGTTCAACTGCAACAACCTTAACATTAGGATTCTGCTCTTTAAGGTATCCGCCAACGCCTGATACTGTTCCGCCCGTACCAACACCAGCAACAAAAATATCAACCTTGCCGTCAGTAGCCTTCCAGATTTCAGGACCTGTTGTTTCAAAATGTGCTTTTGGGTTAGCCTGATTTGTAAACTGGCTTGGTATAAAGCTGTTTGGAGTTTCTGCTGCAAGCTCTTCTGCCTTTGCAATAGCACCCTTCATACCCTTTGTACCGTCTGTAAGTACAATCTCTGCACCATAAGCCTTTAAAAGATTTCTTCTTTCAACGCTCATTGTTTCAGGCATTGTGAGAATTGCTCTGTAACCTCTTGCGGCTGCAACTGCTGCAAGACCTATACCTGTGTTACCTGATGTAGGCTCGATAATAACTGAACCCTCTTTTAAAAGACCTTTTGCTTCTGCATCGTCTATCATAGCTCTTGCAACTCTGTCCTTAACGCTTCCTGCTGGATTGAAATATTCAAGCTTTGCAAGAATTGTTGCACCAAGGTCTTTTTCTTTTATGTAATTATTAAGCTTTAAAATTGGTGTGCTTCCTATTAAATCTGTTATTTTTTCAACATATGTACTCATAATGAATACCCCTTTCGTTATTTAAGTTTTTATTTTTTATTTATTGTTAATATACTCCGTATTTTTTATTTGAGAAAGATTAAAAGCTCATACATCGTTTGGATTTTATCATAAAAATTAACCTCTTTTCTTATTGCCTACTTTTTCTATCGGCTTTATGTGTTTTATATTACCATTAACTTTTTATTTTGTCAACACTTTTTTTTAAAAATTTTTTTAACCCTTGAAAATCAAGTGCTTTGTCCGAGTGTTTATGCCCTTTATAATTGATATACTTGTACGCATATTGTATAATAAACAACGAAACTATTGCCGAAAGGAATGCAAAGCTATGTATAAAATCGAAAGTGAGCGTGGCGACCTTTTCGATATAAATATGATGATTGCTATGCAGATTAAAGTATCTGGAAAAAGCTTTTCTGAAAAAGAGATTGCCGAGGCTTTTAACGACAGTATATCAGCGTTTGAGATACTCAACTGCAAAATTATTATTGATAACGGCGGCAACGCTTTTTATGATAACTGCCCACAAAGTCAGAACAATATCAATTTCAAAGATTTTCAGCTTGCCGAGTTGATACAAGAGCAGGAGCGACTTCGCTTCAAGCTTGAAAACGGAGAGTTTTTGCGTTGCTTTGTTTCTCTTTCTGATAATAACGAGATGAAGGCGTGTTTTCTTATGCACCATCTTGGCGGCGACGGTAAATCTCTTTGTTATTTTATCGAGGCTTTTCTCAAAAGGCTCAACGGCGAAAAAACTCAATACCGCAAGGCTATATTTTTTGAAAAAGAAGAACTAAAAGATATAAAGTTACCTTTCTGGGCTTCCTTGCTTACAAAAAAATATAACAAGGAATGGCAAAAGGAAAGCCGAGTATTTGACTTTGAGGATATGCAAAAAGCATACGAACAATTCTGGCAGACACATAAGACTATCGTCAGAAATGAAGCAACTGAAAGCGAAGAACTCAATCAAAAGCTGAGCGAATGTAAGGCAAATAAAATCGGCTTTACCTCTTATTCTATTGCAGAAATAATAAAGGATATACCGTCAAAGCAGGATATAGGTCTTGCAGTAGATGGCAGACTTGACGGCAATAGAACTATGAGCAATCAGGCTACGGGCATATCAGTTAAATACGCTTACAACAACCGCTATACACTAATTGATAATGCTAAGGCAATAGACAAGATGATGAAGAAAAAATTGCAGAATAAAAACAACAAATATTTTATTTTGCGTTTTATGAGTGAGTTTGAGCCAACACTTCTTGACGCTGTTAATCTTGAATTTACAGGCTATTTTCATAGCAAAACCTCTGCCGAGCTTGCAAGACTGCTCGGCTATGGTCAGAACACAAAGGATTTCAGCATTACAAATCTTACACGCCTTGATATTCCGACAGAGTACGGAGATTATAAACTAACCGATTTCATCTTTGCTCCGCCCGTTATATCCTACGGAAAAAATATAGTTGGAATGGCAACGGTCAACGGACATCTCAACACAACCTATCACAATTATCAGCAAGACAAATAATACAGCACCCCGAAGCATTATCTTACTGCTTCGGGGTTTACTATTTTTATCAATTAAATGAATTTTTATATTACACTTGCTCGTCGGTCTAATTTTTCTATAATCTCCTCGGTCTTTTTTTCAACCCTTTCAAAGTCCATAGCGTTTATATAATAGCTTTCAAGCTTATCGTGTAATTGCTTTGCCTGTTCTAAAATTCCGATAGCCTCGCTCAAAAGCTCCTCGCTTGCCCTTGTATTAAAGCCTATTGTATATTTGTGCTTTTTGAGTGCGTCGCAATCCATAAAGCGTTTTGCACTTATCTTTCTCGAGGCTTCAAAATCTGCTTTATGAATAGAGTTTGAGGTGAATATTCCCATACTTATTTCAGGAATTATCAAATGCTCAATCTTTTTTGTCGGTGCAAGCGGACACATACAGGATATAACTTCAAGTCCACAGGCTATCGCATAACTCCTCAGACAATCGAGCATATAAGATGAAACGGCACCGTAATCATCTTCGATTACAACAAGCTTATCACAAAGATTAAGTATCGTCTGAGTGTTTACATAGATACCCTTGGGCGTAACGGCAGAGAGGAAGCGTTTGCTTTCCTTACCTATTCTGCCACGGACAACGCCGAATTCCTTTGCCGCAAACCTCGACGCATAGCTCCTTATTTTGCTTTTATCCGTATATGTCTGGGCTATTTTCATAGTATCGTCACGCAAGAGCTGAACTGCTGCAAGAAATTCCATACACCTTTTGTGACAAGCTGAATTTTCAATAGCCGTATTGCGTATGCTCTGCAAATTATCCTGCAAAATATCGCTGTTCCAAAATTCGCCTAAATTCACTATTTCTTCAACTGCACCAGGGAACTTCGGCTCAATGGTATGAGGTGAAGTTCCGTCAGCAATACACACCTTCAACTCGGGAATAATTACACCGTCAAGTGAATCGGGGTCCGACGAGCAAATTATTTTTTCAACTAAAAATCCCTTTTCTTCCATAGCACTTGCAACCTTACGCATAAGCCCTGACTTGCCCGTTCCTGGCCCGCCTTTTATTATGTAAGCCTGCCAGTTTCCGTATGGGTTATAGAGCCCGTCAAACATTGAAAAAAATCCGTTGGGACTGTTTGCACCCATAAAAAAGGTTATATCATAATCGCCCATAAAAATTCCTCCTGTTCAAAATCTGTTATCAGTATATTCAAGGGCGTTTTGTCCTGTCACAGATATTAAAACATAAGAATAATGAGAAATTTAAAAAATTTTCTCGATTTTTTTGAAAAAAGTCTTGACGAATTATTTTTTTTATGGTAAATTGATATAGCTGTCAGGGATACGCTGGTGTAGCTCAGTTGGTAGAGCAGCTGATTTGTAATCAGCAGGTCGGGGGTTCGAGTCCGTCCACCAGCTCCATAGAAGCGGTACGATTCTCTTTCTTAACGGACGAGAAACGAAATCCAAGAGCAACGCAAGGTGTTGCGATTGGGAGAAAGGTTCAGTGAACCTTTCGATATTTGAGAAGAGAGTCCGTCCACCAGCTCACAGTTTTGGCGGTTAAAGCGTTGCTTTGACCGCTATATTTGAATTAAATATGGGAGAGTTCCCGAGCGGCCAAAGGGAACAGACTGTAAATCTGTCGTCACTGACTTCGGTGGTTCGAATCCACCCTCTCCCACCAAAAAAAGCACTTGTTTCCAAGTGCTTTTTTAATTATGTTTGCCCTGACGGGCAAATGATGTTACTTTGTAATGATGTCGCTTCGCTTATGATGTTTGCTACGCAAGTTTTCAAGCAAACATAACATCATTGTGAGCACAGCGAACAACATCATTTTGAGTGAAACGAAAAGCATCATCAAATACTTTACTATTGATATCATTAAATAAGCAAATAATATATTTGTTTGGGTTTAAAGCGGGTGTTATAAATGAAAGAAAATAAATTAGCAGAAATGTCAATAGAATTTTCAGTTCAAATAATTAACCTTGTTAAAGATTTGAAAACAAAACACGAAACCATTATTTCAAATCAAATTGGTAGAAGTGGCACTTCTATCGGTGCAAATATACACGAAGCAAATTATGCTCAAGGGAAAAAAGATTTTATTTCAAAATTAGAAATTGCTTTAAAGGAAGCAAACGAAACCAGTTATTGGCTTGAATTATTATATCGAACAGATTATATTGATAAAAACACATTTAAATCTCTTAATGAAAAATGTACTTCTATTCGTATAATGCTTATTTCTTCGTGTAAAACAGCCAAAAGTAATATGTGATACCTTTCG
>JAILBY010000214.1 GCA_024680655.1 Clostridiales bacterium
CGGCGTTCTCTTGCCGAGCGTTCTCTTTCGCTGGTGAAAGAGAATGCGAGCCGTCGGAGACAAAACTGATTGTTTTATGCAAGAAAAAAACGAAAACCCCGAAGAAAAATCTTCGGGGTTTTTATTGTGAGCTTTAAAATTGAATTTTAATTATTCATCGTCGTCACAGCAATCGCAGTCATCATCATCGAAATCAATTTCAAATTCAAGATTCTCACCGCAATTAGGACAATCTATGTCGCCTTCTTCAAGGATGCTTTCATCAACATAAATTGTTTCACCGCAAGATGGACACTTTACTTCAAAAAGGTCATCATCACAGCAATCACAACCGCAACCACACTCATCATCGTCAAAGTCTTCGTCATAAACGATTTCTTCAACCTCGCCCAAATCTTCATCGATTTCATCAACCTGAGCTGAAACAAGAGAAAGTTCATCCTCTAAATCAGAAACGGTTAATGCAAGCTCATCTACTACATCCATAAGAGCGTTAATAACCTTAACCTCTTTTTTGTTAGCGTCAAGGTCAAGACCTTCTGCTAAGCCTTTTAAATAAGCTACCTTTTCAGTTACAGTCATCATACGAAAACCTCCTTGCAAAAATTATAAAATTTTAAATGAATAACGGTAAAGCTATTATGCTCTGCCCATATACTCGCTTGTACGAGTATCAACCTGAATCATTTCGCCCTCATCAATGAAAAGAGGCACTTTGATTTCAGCACCTGTTTCAAGTGTTGCTGGCTTTGTAGCATTAGTTGCTGTATCACCCTTAAAGCCAGGGTCAGTTTTTGTAACCTGAAGAGTTACAAAGTTTGGTGGTTCAACACCGAAAACATTGCCTTTGTAAGAGAGGACCTTACAAACCATATTTTCCTTAACAAACTTAAAGTTGTCAGAAAGGTCTTTTCCATTGATAGGAACAAGCTCATAAGATTCAGGGTCCATAAAGTAGTAAAGGTCGCCGTCAGCGTATGAATATTCCATTTCCTTTCTTTCAACAAAAGCAGTAGGGAATTTTTCTGTTGGGTTGAAAGTGCGTTCAACAACTGAACCTGCAATAACATCTCTTATCTTTGCACGAACAAAAGCTGCACCCTTACCCGGTTTAACATGCTGGAATTCAATTATCTGGTAAACCTTTCCATCCATTTCAAAGGTTACACCATTTCTGAAATCACCTGCTGATACCATAATTATTATTCCTCCGATTAACAAAATTATTTGATACTCTTATAGTTTATAATAAAAAAGACAATTTTTCAACCCTTATTTATCTATTACAATTAAATTCTTGTCAAGATTTGTAAAATTTTCGCAGCCATTCTCTGTAACGAGGCACATATCCTCTATTCTGACGCCGAATTTACCTGGTATATAAATTCCAGGCTCGACCGTCACAACATTACCTGCTTCAAGAGGTTGTGTATTTCTTGCCGAAACGGTCGGCGTTTCGTGAATTTCCACTCCGACACCGTGCCCCGTTGCGTGCCTGAAATACTCGCCATAGCCAGCCTTTGTAATAATATCTCTTGCTATTTTATCAATAGCCTGACCGCTCACACCTGCCTTTACTGCTTTTAATGCAGTAGTCTGTGCTTCAAGTACGGTATTATAGACCTTTTTCATTTCATCAGTCGCCTGACCTATTGCAATAGTTCTTGTTGTATCACTATGATAGCCCTCAAAAACTGCACCGAAATCCATTGTCACAAAATCGCCGTGCTGTATTGCCTTGTCACTTGGCACACCGTGAGGCATAGAGGAATTAACCCCGCTGACAACAATAGTTTCAAATGAAAGAGCCTGTGCACCTAATTCAAGCATTTTATAGTCTAATTTAAGTGCAACCTCTTTTTCCGTCATTCCTTCTTTAATTATTGAAAGAATATATTCAAAGGCTTTTTCTGCAATAGCCTGAGCTTTTTTGATTTTCTCTGTTTCTTTCTGATTTTTCTTTTCTCTTTGTGCCTTTATTTTTAAGTCAAGAGAATTGTCACCTATAAAATTAACCTCGGGGGCAAATTTTTTAAACATAGAAAAATCTGCAAGAGTCATTCTGCTTTCTTCAACAAAAGCAGTTGAGCAATTCATAGCACCCATATAGAAAGCAAACTGTTCGGAAAGACTTTTCAATTCTTCAACCTTGCAGTCCGTAATCTGCCTTTGTGCCGCCTCTATGTAACGGCTGTCCGTCAAAAAGACTGATTCGCTGCCGCTGACGATAAGAATACCGTCCGAGGCTTCAAAGCCCGTATAATAAAAACGATTTTCGGGCGACCATATAATCGCACAACAACCATTTTCCATTTTTTTTGCAAGAGCTTCTATTTTATTCATTTCAAATTCACCAGCGTATCTATACCCTTTGTGTAGCTTTCTTTGCCAAAGCCCGCAATTTGCTTTACACAAACCTCTTTTATAACAGAGTTGTGTCTGAACGCTTCTCTCTTATGAATATCAGACATATGAACTTCAACAAAAGGCTTTGATGTGCTTGCAATAGCGTCCCTTATAGCATAGCTGTAATGTGTGTACGCACCAGCGTTTATCACACAGCCGTCATAATTTTTAAGAAGAACATTCTGAGCCGCTGTTACAATATCGCCCTCGCTGTTCGATTGAAAGAAATCAACCTCAACACCCTTACTCTTTGCATAGTCCGATATAAAATTATTTATATCTTCAAGCGTTTCACTGCCGTATATTTCAGGCTCACGCAAGCCTGTCATATTAAGATTAGGTCCGTTAATAACCATTATTTTCAAAAAAATCAATCCTCGATTCCGTAGCCGTGATTTTGCTCAAATTCTGCTAAAACAGGCTTTTCAAGTCTTCTGCGTCTGCCAAAGAAAATAAGATTTCTTGTTTCCATTTTTGCAGGGTCAACATAGATTGATACTGCACCAACCTTATTTGCACCTTTAACATCGGCATAAATCTGGTCACCTGCAACAGCAAGCTCCTTTGGTTTGATACCAAGCTTTTTGCAAGCAATATAAAAGCCATATCTTCTTGGTTTCCACGCAAAAGCAACATAGGGTATTCCAAGCACCTTGCCCATATAGCCCGCTCTTCTGAAAGTAGCGTTTGATATAATTATAAGCTTAAAGCCTGCTTTTTTAATCTTTTCTACCCACTCGTCTGCACCGTCAATAAATTCATTCTGGCAGTCATAGGCAAGGGTATTGTCAATATCAACTGCAACCGCTTTAACGCCAAGCTTTTGCAAATCTTCAACTGTTATTTCTGAAAGTCTTTTAAAACGATAATCGGGCAATAAATATTTTCTTGCCATTGTGGTCACCTCACTTTAAATGAAATCTCTTACTAACCAAAAAAAGAGAGCTGAAAGAGCCCTCTTCTTTTAGTTTATTTGTAAATCAATAATATTTACGCTTACGAGCAGCCTCTGACTTCTTCTTACGCTTTACAGAGGGCTTTTCATAATGCTCTCTTTTGCGTACTTCCTGGATAACACCATCTCTTGAAGTCTGTCTTTTAAAACGCTTTAATGCGCTTTCCAAAGATTCATTCTCTTTAACTTTTACCTGACTCATTTATATTCCCTCCCTCCGCTTATTGCAGGGGTTAATTTGCTATACGCTATTGTGCATTATACACTATAAAAAGGTATTTTGTCAATATGCTTTTTCAAATTAACTTTTAAATCTAATAACTTTATCAAAATATCGCTGTATTATTTAACAACAATATTAACAAGCTTACCCTTTACATAAAGTTCTTTTACAATGTTTTTGCCATCAATAGCCTGTGCTATTTTTTCGTCTGCCTTTGCAAGCTTGATAGCCTCATCGCTTTCGATATCAGCAGCAACAACAAGCTTTGCACGAACCTTGCCGTTTATCTGGACAACTATTTCAACCTCGTTATCCTTGCACTTTTCTTCATCATATTCAGGCCATTTCTGGTCGGTAACAACACCGCCGAAGTTCATAACTTCCCAAAGCTCTTCTGTAACATGAGGAGCAAACGGATTAAGAATGATAATCAAATCCTTTAATTCCTTGTGAGTTATCTTGCCTGTTTCAAAAATCTTATTCAAAAGGCTCATCATAGCGGCAATAGCAGTATTGCATTTAAGAGCATCTATATCCTCTGTAACCTTTTTTATTGTACGGTGCATTTCTGCTTCAACCTCTGCACGATATTCGTTGCCCTCAACGGCTATATCCTGCAAAGACCATACTCTGTCAATGAAACGGCGGCAGCCTTTAATGCTGTCTTTATTCCAAGGTGCAGCTTTTTCAAAATCGCCTATAAACATTTCATAAAGACGCATTGTGTCAGCACCATATTCGTTTACTATATCATCAGGATTTACGACATTACCTCTTGATTTACTCATCTTTTCGCCGTTTTCGCCGAGAATCATACCGTGGCTTGTACGCTTCTGATATGGCTCTTTTGTTGGAACAACGCCTATATCATAGAGGAATTTATGCCAGAAACGGCTATAAAGCAAGTGAAGAGTAGTATGCTCCATACCGCCGTTGTACCAGTCAACAGGTGACCAATAATCAAGAGCCTCTTTTGAAGCAAGAGCGTTATCATTGTGTGGATCGCAATAGCGTAAGAAATACCAGGAAGAACCTGCCCATTGAGGCATAGTGTCTGTTTCACGCTGAGCAGGACCACCGCACTTAGGGCAAGTTGTATTAACCCATTCTGTCATAGCAGCAAGAGGTGACTCACCGTTATCAGTCGGCTCATAGGACTCAACCATAGGTAATTTTAAAGGCAATTCGCTTTCAGGCAAAGCAACATATCCGCACTTGTCACAATGAACGATAGGAATAGGCTCACCCCAATATCTCTGGCGTGAGAAAACCCAGTCTCTGAGTTTAAAGTTAACCTTTGCGTGACCTTTATTTTCCTTTGTAAGCCATTCAGTTATAGCAACCTTTGCTTCTTCAACTGTTTTGCCTGTAAGGAAGCCTGAATTTACCATAACGCCCGTTGCACAGTCGGTAAACGCTTCTTTCTGAACATCTCCGCCCTTAACAACTTCAATTATAGGAAGATTGAATTTCTTTGCAAATTCCCAGTCACGAGTATCGTGAGCAGGAACAGCCATAATTGCACCTGTACCATAAGAAACAAGAACATAGTCAGAAATGAAAATAGGAATTTCTGTATCGTTTACAGGGTTTTTAGCAGTAACGCCGTCAAGCTTTACGCCTGTTTTATCCTTATTAACCTCTGTTCTTTCAAAGTCTGATTTTCTTGCAGACTCTGCCTGATAGTTGCGTACTTCGTCAATGTTCTTGATTTTATCCGCCCATTTTTCAATCAATGGATGTTCTGGCGAAATAACCATATATGTAGCACCGAAAAGAGTATCAGGTCTTGTTGTATAAACAGTAAGAATATCGCCTGTTGAAGCTGTGAAATCAACCTCTGCACCTGTTGAACGGCCTATCCAGTTTCTCTGCTGAGTTTTAACTCTTTCGATATAATCAAGGTCGTCAAGGTCATCAATAAGACGCTGTGCATATTCTGTTATTTTAAGCATCCACTGACTTTTAACCTTGCGGACAACTTCACTGCCACAGCGTTCACAAACGCCGTTTACAACCTCTTCGTTTGCAAGAACACACTTGCAAGAGGTACACCAGTTTACTGCCATTTCTTTCTTGTATGCAAGTCCTTTTTTGAACAACTGTAAGAAAATCCACTGAGTCCATTTATAATAATTAGGATCTGTTGTATTTATCTCTCTGCTCCAATCGAAAGAGAAGCCGAGTGATTGAAGCTGAGCCTTGAAATGTGCAATATTATTCTTTGTAACAACCTCTGGATGAATATGATTTTTAATTGCAAAATTTTCAGTAGGCAAACCGAAAGCATCCCAACCCATAGGATAAAGAACATTGTAGCCTTCAAGGCGACGCTTACGGGCAACAATATCAAGAGCTGTATAAGAGCGTGGGTGACCTACGTGCAAGCCCTGTCCTGACGGATAAGGGAACTCAACAAGGCAATAGAACTTTGGCTTGTCGCTATCATTACTTGCGTGGAAAACACCTGTTTCCTCCCATTTTTTCTGCCACTTTTTTTCTGCTGATTTAAAATCGTATGTCATTTATATTTCCTCCTAAGGCAACAAAACGCCTATTTTATTCTGTAATAAAATCTGAAATGTCAACTTCCTTTGCATCTGACCAGAGTCTTTCAAGATTATAATATTCTCTGCTCTCGCCCAAGAAAACATGGACAACAAAATCAAGATAGTCGAGCAAAATCCAGCCCGTACTTCTGCCTTCTATATGGTCAGGCTCAACACCTGCCTGCGTCATCTGATATTCAACCTCATCTGCAAGAGCCTTAACATGAGTTGAGGAAGAACCCGTTGCAACAACAAAGTAATCTGCAACCGTTGTCAAATCACCTATCTCTATAACCCTTATATCCAAAGCCTTTTTGTCATCAAGGGCTTTAACTGCATTTTTAACTTTTTCTTTTATTGTCATATATTGTTCCCCTTTCCGCAAACAGCGGCAACCTCGTTATACGCATTTATGCTGTCAAGGTTTAAAAGCTTATTCTTTTCAACAAGCTTCTGCAAAGTGAAAGAAAGACCTTCGAGCATAGCCTGTTCAAGACTGACATCTGCAAGCTCACGCATTTTTTCAACGCCGTCATAATCTCTTTCCTTTGAAGTGAAATCTGCTATATAAATAACCTTTTCAAGCATAGTCATACCTGCTTTTGCAGTTGTATGATACCTCACGGCATTTATTATTTCCTCATCTTCAATGCCTAATTCATTTTTTATGTAAGCCGCACCAGCCATAGCGTGCCACAGCTTCTGATTTGATTTTTCAACCTCGGTAAAAGGCATACCCGATTTAACAATAGCCTCAAACTGAATTTCAGGCTTTTCTTCCTTCATAATATCGTGAAGCAAGCCAGCCTTATATGCTTTTTCAACATCAACTGAATATTTTTTTGCAAGTCTTACAGCCTCTTCGGCAACATTAAGAGAATGATTAAATCTCTTTTCGCCAAGTCTTTGTTTAAGCAAAGCGATATAATCATCATTAGTCATTTTCTCTGCCAACATAAAGCCCCCTTTGCAAAATATATCCAAGAACATCTTTGTTCAATAGTGAACTTACATCTTCGTTCCTTGAAAGTTTTTCTCTTACCTGAGTTGAGCTTAACTCAACTGCATCCATTTTGGAAATTATAATTCTGTCTGGCTCGTCGGTAAGCTCCTCTGCCTTTTTCTTCAACTGCTCGGGCGAAAACTCGTCCTCTCTTGTAGCGGCACAAATTCTGCACATTTTAAGCACATCTTTATATCTGTACCATTTGTCAAAAGAAAAGAGCATATCAGAGCCTATTATAAAAAAGAATTCATCATCTGGATTTAACTTGGTTAATTCTTTAAGAGTATCGTAAGAATAGCTTTTGCCCTTGCGTTTTATTTCTATATCACAGACCTCAAACAAAGGGTTATCCTTTATAGCCAAACGGCACATATTAAGTCTGTCATAAGCGTCGGCAAGGCAATCATCGTCTTTGTGCGGAGGAAGATAGTTCGGTAAAATCAGAATTTTATCAAAATTAAGCCTTTTTGCAAAATCCTCGCCAAGCCTTATGTGAGCAAGATGCGGTGGATTAAAAGTTCCGCCGAGAATACCTATCCTTGCCATTATTTTTTCTTTTTATCCTTTTTGTGAAGTTCAGGATTATAGCGATAAAAAATCATACTTCCGCCAATAACACCCACAACATCACTGTTTGTTGCCTGAGCAAGTTTATTTGCAATTTCTTTCGGCTTTTCGGGTGCACTTTCAAGAAGCACTTTTAATTTTATAAGTTCCCTTGCGGTCAAAGCGTCATCAGTCTGCTTTATAAGAGCATCACTTATTCCGCCTTTGCCCACCTGAAACAGAGGTTCAAGTTTATTTGCCTGACCTCTTAAAGCGGCTCTTTCTTTGCTTGTCATTATATAATATCTCCCTCAGAGTAATTTTTATTTTTCAAGATATTGCGGTAATTTTTCGGCAAGCTTTCTCAATGCGTTACCTCTATGGCTAAGTTTGTCTTTCTGTTCGGCAGAAAGTTCGCCGAAGCTCACGCCATCAACCATAAATACAGGGTCATAACCAAAGCCACCGTTTCCGTGCCTTTCAAAAGCGATTAAGCCCTCACATTCTCCTCTGACTGTAAACTCTCTGCCGTCAGGGAAAACGCAACAAACTGCACTCACAAATCTTGCAGTACGCTTTTCAGCCTCAACGCCCTCTAAATTTTTAAGAAGCTTATCTATATTTTTTTCATCGTTGCCGTGGTCACCTGCATATCTTGCA